>JAICSG010001074.1 GCA_025937035.1 Thermoanaerobaculia bacterium
CGTCGTTGAAGCTCATTCGCGGGGTATGGGTTGCAAGGTGCGTGCTAGTGCCGCCCCTCGGGGCGGTCCCTCACTCTCCCAACCCTCTCTCTCCCGGCCTCCCCCCCCCCAGACGGGAGAGAGAGGGCTACAGAAGCTAGCTTTGCTCGTATTTCTCCCTCTTCTCCCGTCAGGTGGGGGGGAGGCGGGGAGAAGAGGGCAGGGGTGATGAGGGCCAACGGTCCGGAGTCAACGATCAGCCCTACTTTGCATCAAGCCCGGTGACCAGCCGCCGGAAATGCTCCCCCCGCTCCTCGAAGTTCCGGTACACCCCATAGCTCGGCGACCCCGGCGAGAGCAGCGCGATTTTCCCCCGCGCCGTCACCCGCGCCGCGTAGTCCACGGCGTCCGGGAGATCGCGGGCGGCGTAGATCTCAGGGTGCCCCGGCGGGCAGACGGCGCGGATGGCCGCCTCCACGGCCGGTCCGCCGGGCGGCAGGCAGATCACCGTGCGCACCGCCGTGGAGGGCAGGGCGCGCGCCAGGACGCCGAAATCGAAGCCGCGGTCCTGGCCGCCGGCGATCAGGGTGTCCACCTCGCCGGCGAAGGCTTCCAGGGCCGCCACGATGGCCTGCGGAGCGGTCGAGATCGAATCGTTGACCCAGCGGATGCCGGCGTGGGTGCCCAGCGGCTCCAGGCGGTGCGGCAACCCCTCGAAAGTGGCCAGGACCCGCTCCAGATGCTCGGGACCGGCCCCGAAGCGGCGGGCGGCGGCCAGGGCGGCCACGGCGTTGATCCGGTTGTGCCGCCCCCGCAGAAGCACCCCGGTGTCCGGGAACAGAGTCCGGCCGCCGTCGCGGAACCAGCCGTCCGCGTAGTGGAGGCCTTCGGGGTCCTGGAACGGCTCGTGGCGGGCCGGGCCCAGGGGGAGCCGCGAGACCAGCTCCGGATCGGCCGCCGAATAGATCGTGACGTCCTCCGGCCCCTGCGTCCGCGCCAGGCGGAGCTTGGCCTCGTAGTAGGCCTCGACGCCGCCATGCCAGCTCATGTGCTCGGGAAAGAGCGCCAGGAGCACCGCCACGCTCGGCCCCAGCACCAGGTCCGAGCACTGATAGCTGGACAGCTCCAGGACGCTCACGGACTGTGTCGAGAGGACCTCCTCCAGCACGTCGAGCACCGGCGTGCCGATATTGCCCGCCAGGACCGCCGGGCGGCCCGCCTCGCGGAGCACCCGGTGGGTCAACGTCGAGGTGGTGGACTTCCCCTTGCTGCCGGTGATGCCGATCACCGGCAGGCCCGCGGCGCGGATCTCGGCCAGGAAGAGGTTGACGTTGGTGGTCACCTCGATGCCGCGCCGCGCCGCCTCCACCAGGAGCGGATGGTCGAGGCGGATGCCGGGCGAGCGCACCAGCAGGCCGATCCCCTCCAGGGCCGGCGCCATCTCCGAGCCGATCGCGCGGTCGAGGTCCTCCGGCACCGCGCCGGGCGCGGGCGGCTCGTCGAGGAAGACGCGGGGCGGGTGTCCGCCCCAGCGCCGGATCGCCTCCCAGAGGGAGCGGCCCTCGGCGCCCGCGCCGAAGACGCCCACGCGGCGCTCAGTGAGCTTCGAGATACCGTTGAAGGACATCGGCCCACTCGGCGGGGATGCGGTGAAGGGGGCTGGCCTCCAGCTCGCGGCGGACCAGCTCGTCGGGATCGGCGAGCCCCGGGGCCACCTCCTCGGCGAACCAGCGCAGCGCCGGCAGATCGGAATCCGCGTGGCGGCGGGAGGCGAGCCAGAGGGCGGCGGAGACCTCGTCCGGCGTGCCCACGCACTCCCACGGCTTGTGGTCCCCCTCGCCCAGGAGCTGGCGGACCCAGGAGAGGTTCTCCGGGTCGGCCAACGGATTGACGCCGAAAACGTCGGCCAGCGCCGCGTCGTCCAGCCA
>JAICSG010000116.1 GCA_025937035.1 Thermoanaerobaculia bacterium
CTGATCGCGCTCTCTCTCCAGTCTCCGGTCCATGCGGCGGCGGGGGATACGGTGGCCGACCACGTCCTCGGGCAGCGCCGGTTCGGGACCGCCTTCCCGGCCTCCGTGGACGGCACCCTCTTCGACGCGGCGGACCTCGCCATCGACCGCTCCAGCGAGCCCAACAAGGTCTACGTGGCCTCTCCGGACCTCAGCCGCGTGCTCGGCTGGTCGGACATCGAACGCTTCCGGACCGGCAAGCCGGCGGACCTGGCGCTCGGCCAGCCGTCCGTCTTCAACGGAGTCGAAATCCCCAGCCGCGTGGGTTGCCCGCCCCCCAGCGCCACCTCCCTCTGCCATCCGACCCGGGTCGCGGTGGACGCCGGCGGCAATGTCTACGTGGCCGACTCCTGGAACTACCGGGTTCTCGAATTCAACCGCCCGTTCGCCACCGACCGGGCGGCGGACCGGGTGTTCGGGCAGCGGAGCCTCACCGCGCGGCGGGCCCCCGCGACGATCCTCGACGATTCGGTGGACGTCGCCGTCGACGCCCAGGGGAACCTCTGGGTGCTCGACCCTGCGGGGACGGGACGCATCCTGGAATACGACGCTCCGCTGACCCACGACACGCGGCCGGACCGGGTGATCGAGCCCGCGGCGCCCAGCGCCTGCAGGAGCGGGCCCCAGGATCCGCCGTGCTCCCCGGCCGGGCTCGCGGTCAGCCCCCTGGGAGATCTCTACGTGCAGGACCGGCCCCCCGGCGGGGTCTCCCGGGGGCTGATCTTCCAGCGGCCGCTGGCGACCGACCTCCGGCCCGATTTCATACTCCTGCCGATCTCGATCGCGGGCTTGATCGCCGCTCCCGACGGGGTGTTCGACGCCTCGGGGAGCCTGCTGGTCATCGTCGGCCGGAACGTCTGGCGCTATCCGCCGCCGCTCGGTCCGGCGACGGCGCCGGAGGCCGCCTCGCCCGTGCTCACTCCGGCTTTCGGCGGCCGGCTCGCCCTGGATTCCCAGGGGAATCTCTATACGGCGACCTACACGGGCCTGCTCGAGACCAGCTCCGTCCACGTCCTCGACGCTCCCTTTCAGGCGAGCCAGCAGCTCAGGCTTGACGGCAGCCTCCCCTTCGCCCGGGGGCTCGCGCTGCCCACGATCGTGGCGGTCGACCGCAGCTCGTCTCCCCATCACCTGTATGTGGTCGACGCCTACAACCGGGTGCTGGCCTGGCGGGACGCCGAGGGGTTCGCCAACGGCGCCCTCCCCGACATGACCTTCGCGGGGGAGAACCTGAGCTCGGCCAGCACCCCGACCCCCTGCCTCGGCGCCAGCGAGGCCCTGTTCTGCCCCTACGGCGCCTTCAACCGCGGCGGCCTGGCTGTCGACTCGCACGGCAATCTCTGGATGGCGGACGTCGACAACCACCGGGTGCTGGAATTCGACCGCCCGTTCGAAAACGGCCCCACCGCCGACCGGGTGCTGGGGCAGGGGGGCTCGTTCACCTCGCGGACCTGCAACCTGGGGGGCCTGAGCGCGCGCAGCCTGTGCTTTCCGGGAGCCGTGGCCCTCGACGCGCAGGACCGCCTCTACGTCGCCGACCTGGCCAACCACCGGGTCCTGCTGTTCGAGCACCCCCTGACGGACGACGCGGCGAGCAAGGTCTTCGGCCAGCCGGGCTTCACCCAGGGGGATTGCAATCAGGGGCGCTCCCGGCCCGGCGCGGCCACCCTCTGCCTGGGGGAGATCGAGAGCGAGTCCAACCCCCACTTCGTGGGCGCGTCGAGCCTGGCCGCGGACTCTCAGGGGAACCTCTACGTGGCGGACACGGTGAACAGCCGGGTGCTGGTCTATCGCGAACCGTTGAGCTCCGACGCGGTGGCGGACGTGGTGATCGGGCAGGACGGCTTCCGGCAGACTCTCCACGGCACCGGCCCGCGGCGCTTCGCCCCCGGCCGGCTGGCGGTCGCGGTCGCCCCCTCCGGCGAGCTCTACGTCGCCGATCCCGGCAACGACCGCGTGCTGGAATTCCGGAATCCTCTGCAGGACACCACGGCGGACCGCGTCTTCGGCCACGCCGATTTCACCACCGGCGGCTCCCCCTATCCGGATTACTACTACCCTCCGCCGCCACCCACGGCCGCCAACCTCCTGGAGCCCATGGGAGTCGCGGTGGACGCGGAGGGGAACCTGTTCGTGGCCGACACGGGCCACGGCCGGTTGCTGGAGTACGACCGGCCCTAGCTCGGCCTGGAGAAGGGCAGATCGAAGCTGGGCAGCCCGGCCGGCCCGGTCATCAATCCCAGGAGGACGCTCTCGAGCTCGCGCAGGCTGGGCGTCTCCATGAGCACCTGGCGCTCGGCGGGGGAGAGGGGGATGGCGTGGGCCACGGCGGTGACGATCTCCGTGCCCGCCATGTTCTCCATGATCGAGAGGTCCATGTCCGAATCGTTGGCCTCGATCCGCTGGCGCACGAGATCGCGCAGCACGGGGAACTCGAGCTCGGCCTCGAGCTGCTCGGGATCGTCGAGGAACTCGCCGTAGCTCACCACCACCCGGCGGTAGCCGCGGTCGCAGGGGGCCTCGCCGATCACCCGGAAGCGGATCACCCCGCCCGCGAGCACCAGGTAGCGGTCCTCTTCGGTCTCGTGGCACTCGCCGATGTAGCCCAGGCAGCCCACCTGGTAGACCGGCGGCCTCCCGTCCAGCGAGCGGGCGGCGGGGGAGTCGTCGTCCAGCGGCTGCACGATCGCCACGTAGCGGTCGGCCTCCATCGCGTCGTCCACCAGGTTGCGCTCGCCGGGCTCGGTGGCGGCGAAGGGGACGACCGTTCCCGGCAGCAGCAACGGCTGCTCCAGAGGGAACAGGGGAAGGGTGGTCGGCAGCTCCTCGGGCTTCACGTGGGCCCTATGATCCCAGACCGCCCGCCCGGCCGCAACCGGCAATCAATTGATGGTTGAGGGCGGCGAGGTGTCCGGGGTGGTGGTGAGGAAGTTGAGCGAGAGGAGCTGAGCCAGCCGGTCGACCAGCTCCCGCAGCCCGGAGGCCTCCAGCAGGGCCTGCTTCTCGGCGGGCGTGAAGGGGGCGGTCTGGGCCATGAAGAGCACCACCTGCCGGGGGGACATGCTCTCCAGGATGCCGGCGGTGCCGAAAGTCTTGCGGCCGAACTCGACCACCTTCTCCTTGAGCAGGTCCAGATGCAGATCCTGAGGCTCCTCTTCCTCGCCCGCCTGGAGGTCGCCGGCGAACTCCTCGTAGCTCACGGAGGCGCGCGGGATTCCGTCCGCGTCCGGCGGCAGCTCCTCGCGGATGCGGAAGCGGACCAGCCCTTCGAGCACCACCTTGTGCCCCTCCTCGCTCCGGCCGAGGTCGATGACGTGGCAGAGGCAGCCCACCGAATAGAAGCCGCCGCCGGGGCCGCGCTCCTGGAGAACGCCGAGGAGCTCGTCGCCGGCCAGCGCGGCGTCGAGGATGGCCAGGGAGAGCGGATCGGTGAGGGTGACGGGGAGCGCCGTCTCGGGCAGCAGAAGGAGCTGCTCCAGGGGGAAGAGGAGCAGCGTGGTCGGGAAGTCGGAGATCCGCAGGTCGAGCCTCATGGGGGACATGGGTGGAGATGATATCAGCCCAGGAAGCCGCGACGGAGCCCGCCTTCAGAGCTCCGGCTCACAGCCCGTGATTCGCCGGAAGGCCTCCACGTAGCGGTCGAGCGTCCCCTGGACCACGTCCGCGGGGAGCTCCGGCGGCGGCGACTCCTTGTCCCAGCCGGACTCGTCGAGCCAGTTGCGGACGAACTGCTTGTCGAAGGAGGCCGGCTCCTCGCCGGGCAGCCACTGGGCGATGTCCCAGTAGCGGGAGGAGTCGGGGGTGAGGACCTCGTCGATCAGCAGCAATTCGCCGGTGTCCAGGGCATGGCCGAATTCGAATTTGGTGTCGGCCAGGATGAGATTGCGCGAGGTGGCGTGCTCGGCCCCGGCCTGGTAGAGGGCCAGGGTGCGGTCGCGCAGGGCGGCGGCCAGCTCGGGCCCCACGGCGCGCTCGACGGTCTCCAGGCTCACGTTCTCGTCGTGCCCCTCCTCGGCCTTGGTGGCCGGGGTGAAGATGGGCGCCGGGAGCTGGCTGGCCCGTTCGAGGCCGGGCGGCAGGGGAATGCCGCAGACGGTGCCCGCCTTGACGTACTCCCGGTAGCCGCTGCCGGCCAGGAACCCCCGCGCCACGCACTCGAAGGGGACCACCCGCGCCTTGCGGGCCAGCACGGCGCGCCCGCGCAACTGGTCCCGGTAGGGGGCGAGCGGGGCCGGAAAGTCGGCCGGATCGGTGGCCAGCAGGTGGTTGGGGACGAGATGGGAGAGCCGCAGGAACCAGAAGTTGGAGAGCTGGTTGAGGATCTTCCCCTTGCCCGGGATGCCCGGCCGCAGCACGTGGTCGTAGGCGGACAGCCGGTCGGAGGCGACGATCAGCAGCGCGTCGCCGAGGTCGTAGACGTCCCGCACCTTCCCCCGCCGCGGAGGAGGGAGCCCGGGGAGCTCGCTCTGCCAGAGGACGTGGTCCATGACCGCGTTTTATCGCAGAACGCTCACCGCGGCCAGATCCCGGTGCTCTCCAGGAAGTTGGCGACCTCGCGGTCGAGGGCGGAGAGGAGAGGCTCGCCGGGGATCTCGGTCAGATTCTGGTCCATCCCCACGGCGTCCACGATCTCGTAGACGGGGAGCTTCTCCAGCCCCTTGAGGTGGGCCATGCCGAGCTTGCGGATGCCCACCGGCAGCCGCTCGCCGGCGTCCTCGAAGATCACCACCACGTAGGAGCGGTCCCCTTCCTGGCCGCGGAAGAGGCGGATGCCCGCCGTCTCGTGGTCGAGCTGGGCGATGAACGGGCCGGTGGCCACCATGCCGTTGTTGTGCAGGGTGCCGTTGCGGTTGATGTAGGCGTAGAAGGGGCGGGATTCCTCCTTCTTGTCCACCACGTCCAGGTTCTTGCTCGACAGCGGCGAGAAGAAGCGGTGCACGGTCGCCTCCGGGTACCCCTGGTTGATCAGCATGGTCTTGACCTCGTCGATCTCCTGGGTGGCCTTGCCGGTGGTCAGGCGGGAGAGCTCGACGAGGCCGGGGCCGAAGAACTCGTAGCGCTCCCCCTCCTCCGGCCGGCTGCTCATGGGGATCAGCCGGTAGGGGCCGTAGTTGAGGGCGATGCGCATGCCGCGGTCGAAGGGGAGCCCCTCGCGCACCGCCGCCACGTAGTAGCGCTGGAGCTGGATCGAGCAGAGCAGCAGGTTGGTGGCCTCGCGGCTGGAGTAGAAGGCGCCGTCCCCCAGGTACTTCTCCAGCTTGGCGCGATGGGAGGCCGCCAGCCGGTTGATCCGGCGCTGGAAGCGGAACATGGCCAGGAAGGCGCCGTCCTGGCTGTCGTTGCCGGCGCGGTGGAGCACCGAGAGGGTCGCCGAGAATTCGCTGATGTCGTAGATCATCCCGTAGCGCTCGACCCGCGGGTCGACCACCCAGGGCTCCATGAAGTCGAGCGGCCGGGTGGCGGCGGAGAGGCGGAGCTCGCCGCTGCCGGGCATGGCCTTGCCCACCGGAAGATCGCGGCCCACCATCACGCCGTCGCGGACCTCGATGGGCACGATCAGCCGCCGCAGGGCGTGGATCAGCTCGAACTCCTTGAGCTTGATCAGCAGGCTCTCCCAGACGGTGACCAGGGGAGGCGGCAGCAGGCGCGCCGGATCGTACGACTTGAGGGTCGCCAGGTAGGCCACGTAGCCGGGGCGGACCAGCAGGTCGCGGCCGTCGATACGCAGGGAGCCGGTGAAATAGCTGCCCAGCTCGGCGAGGTCGCGGCCGATGTAGTCCTCGGTGAGGAGGAGAACATTGTCGCGCAGGCGGGTCAGCAGACGGGGGAAGAGCTCCTCCTCCCCCTCCTCGGTGGCCACCGCCAGCCGCGCCATCAGGTCGTACATGGTCGACAACACCCGGTCGAGGAAGCGGTCGAGGATGCGGTATTTGATGGCGTCGCCGTGACGGCGGCCGATCTCGCTGTCCCGCCTGAGGATGCGTCTCGGCACATCCTTGAGCAGGCGCGCCACGTCCAGCGAATGCTGGAGCCAGAAGACCGCGGGGTAGCCGCGGCCGTAGCTGGAGATGGTGGCGTTCTCGACCGCCCGGCAGAGCAGGGCGGTGTAGCGGTCCCAGGCTTGCGTATGCGCCTTGACGTCGTGCCCCTCGCGCCGCAGCCCCGCCACCTGCACCGCCTCCTCGGCGTCGAGGAGGTCGCGCAGGGCGGCGCGCAGGTCGAGCAGGCCGGCCGAGAGGAGGACGGGGAACCCCTGGAGCGGTGTGGCGCTCTCGTCCTCCAGGAAGATCGGGCGCGGCATGGGCAGCATCCGCTGGAGGTCGGGGATCAGCCGCCGCACCTCCTCCGGATCGGTCGAGAGGAAGTTGAAGGGGCCCGGCAGGGTCTGGAGGAAAGACGTCGAGCTCATGCGCGCGCTTACTTAAAGACGGACGTTTCGTTTCACCTGGAAATGGAGCGATTACGTATACCATATTCGACCTGCCGTGCCGCCCGGCCTGTTAAGATCGGGTGCCGCGGAAACCTGAAGCGCTGAGGAGAGGAAGCTCATGGGGGGACTCGGATCGATTCACGTCGTCCCGGCCGGCAGGCCGGACGCGGACCTTCTGGCGGTGGGCTGCTTCGAGGGGGAGGCTCCCGCGCTGGAGGCCCTGGGGGAGGAGATCCGGCGGGCGGTCGAGCGGCTGGCCTCGCGCCCGGGTTGGAAGGGGAAGGAGGAGCAGTGGGCGCAGACCGAGGTCCCGGGCGCCCCGGGCGCCGAAGGCGGGGGCGGGGCCGGGGACCTGGTGGTCTCCCTGCACGGGCTCGGCGCCCGCGAGAGCTTCACCTACGCCGCCCTCTCCCGCTGGCTCTACAAGGCCGCCGAGGAGGCCCGGCAGGGGGGGCTGCGCCGGCTGGCCGCCGTCCTGCCCACCCACGCCGAGACCTCCGGCCCGGCCGCCGGCCGCGTGCTGCGCGCCCTGGCCCTCTCCGGATACCGCTTCGACCGTTTCCAGAGCGAGGCCGAGAAGGCCGGCCGCGTCGAGTCGTTCGCCGTGGTGCCGCCGGCGGGGGAGGAGGACGCCTACCGCGCCGCCCTGCCGGAGGTGGAGACCGTGGCCGGCGCGGTCGCCTTCGCCCGCGACCTCGCCAACTCGCCCGCCAACGAGGCCACCCCCACCTGGATGGAGGAGCGGGCCCGCGAGCTGGCGGACAGCCGCGGCCTGAAGCTCACCGTGCTGGACGCGGACGAGCTGCGCGCCCGCGGCATGGGCGGCCTGCTGGCGGTGGGCGCCGGCTCCGCCCATCCGCCGCGGCTGGTGCGCCTGCAATGGGGGGACCGCGGCCCCAGGATCGCCCTGGTCGGCAAGGGGGTCACCTTCGACACCGGCGGCATCTCGATCAAGCCGGCCCAGGACATGGACGAGATGAAGTACGACAAGAGCGGCGCCTGCGACGTGCTGGCGGTCGCCCGCGCGGCCGCCGACCTCCAGCTCCCGGTGCGCCTGTCGGTCTACGCCCCCCTGGCCGAGAACATGCTGAGCGCCAACGCCTACCGGCCGAGCGACATCGTGCGCTGCTACAACGGCAAGACGGTGGAGATCACCAACACCGACGCCGAGGGGCGGATGATCCTCGCCGACGCCCTCGCCTGGGCCGCCGAGGAGGGGGCGGAGTCGATCGTCGAATTCTCCACCCTGACGGGGGGCGTGATCGTGGCCCTGGGCACCGTGGCGGCCGGGATGTTCACCCCCGACGACGGCCTGGCGGGGGAGCTCACGGCCGCCGCCGAGGCCGGGGGCGAGCCCTTCTGGCGCCTCCCCCTCTTCCCCGAATTCCTGGAGACCATGAAGGGGACGCACGCCGACCTCCGCAACTCCGCCGGCCGCCAGGGGAGCGCCTGCACCGCCGCGGCCTTCCTCTCGCAGTTCATGGGCGGCGTGCGGCGCTGGGCCCACCTCGACATCGCCGGCGTCGCCAACGTCAAGAACGGCCACGGCGGACAGTACGCCGGCGCCACCGGCTTCGGCGTCGCCACGGCGGTCGGCTGGCTGCGCCGCCTGGCCGGATAGCACCCGTGGCCGGCCCTCTCCTCGAGATCCGGGACCTGGAGGTCGCCTTTCCCGCGCGGGACGGCGGCCGGCTCCCCGTGGTGCGCGGCGCCTCGCTCTCCCTCGGCCGCGGCGAGATCGTGGGGCTGGTGGGGGAGTCGGGCTCGGGGAAGACCCTGACCGCGCTCGCCGTGCTCGGCCTGGTGCCGCCGCCGGGGCGGGTGACCGCCGGCGAGATCCTGCTTTCGGAGGACGGCGCCGCCGTCGACCTGCTGACGCTGGGCCCCGAGGCCCTGCGCCGGGTGCGCGGCGGCCGCATCGCCATGGTCTTCCAGGAGCCGGCCACGGCGTTCAACCCGGTCTATTCGATCGGCTTCCAGATCGCCGAGGCGGTGCGGGCCCACCGCCGGATGTCCCGCCGGGAGGCCCGGGAGGAGGTGGCGAGATTGCTCGACCGGGTCGCCTTCCCCGACGCCCGGCGGCGCCTGGACGACTACCCCCACCAGCTCTCCGGCGGCCAGCGCCAGCGCGCCATGATCGCCATGGCCCTCGCCGGCCGGCCGGACCTGCTGCTGGCCGACGAGCCGACCACGGCGCTCGACGTCACCCTGCAGGCGCAGATCCTGGAGCTGCTCGACGAGCTGCGGCGGGACCTCGGGCTCGCCGTGCTGCTGATCACCCACGACCTGGGGGTGGTGGCCGAGACCTGCGACCGGGTGGTGGTGATGCGCGCCGGCCGGGTGGTGGAGACGGCGGGGGTGGAGGAGCTCTTCCGGGCCCCGGCCGATCCCTACACCCGCGAGCTGCTGGCGGCCCTGCCCCGGCTGGAGGGGGCGCCCTGAGCACCCTTCTGAGAATCGAGGGGCTCCGCAAGGAGTACCCGGTGCGGCGCGGCCTGCTCCA
>JAICSG010001101.1 GCA_025937035.1 Thermoanaerobaculia bacterium
CCAGGAGCCCAGCGAGGCGAACCAGAGGTTCCAGTCGAAGCGCGGCTGGTAGGGGGCGAAGATCCCCGGCCTCTCCTGCGGGTTCTGCGGCTTGTAGCGGAACGGGTAGGGAATCCAGGCCGCCCCGTCGCGGCTCCCCTGGAATTCGATCTCATAGCGGGCCCGGGTCATCACCGCGAACAGGCCGTACTGATTGGCGATCCGGAATTGCGCGATCCAGCGGGCCGGAGCGGCGAGGGGGCCCGCGGACGGGACGTAGGGGATGACCGTCGAATAGAAGATCCAGATCAGCGCGGCCGCGGCGACGATCACCCGCCAGCGCGGCGTGGGACGGGGCTCCACGGTGGGCGGCACGGGGAAGCCCACCCGGGCGAGCGCCCGGTCGTCGAGCAGCAGGAAGCCCAGCACCAGCACGAGATAGTTGAGGAAGGCGTAGTTGGCGGTCGCGATGATCCCGATCTGGAACGGCGTCACGATCAGGAAGCAGGCGATCCGGAAGCGGCGGGGGAGCCAGGCCATCCAGACCACCACCAGCTCCAGCAGCAGGGTGAGCCCGGCGGTGAAGGCGTGGTAGCCGTGGGGGAGGAGCTGCTGGACGTACCAGCCGGGCCAGGAGGGGAGGGGACCGTTCTCGTAGTAATGGTCCATGGCGGTGAGATTCCGCCACTGCACCTCGCCGCTCAGCAGCTTGACCACCCCTGACTCGAAATAGATCCGGAACCACTCCCAGCGGAGCATGAACAGGCTGGCCGGCGACGGCGGGCTGGCCGCTCCCAGCCCCGGCCGCACGCCGCGCGGGGCGACGAAGAGCGAGAGGAACCCCGCCTCCAGCAGCATGCCGTCCGACTGATAGGAGGCGAAGTCCTGCGCCGCGCCGATGAAGGAGATGAAGAGGACCAGGCAGATGGCGATCGTCACCCGCGGCCAGACGTTGAGCACCAGCAGGACCGAGGCGATCAGGCCGCCCCAGACCAGGGCCATCAGCGCCGGATTGCCGGAGCCCAGCCAGAGCAGCGTCGGCACCCGCCAGAAGCGGGAGAGGCCCGGGATCGACTGGGCGATCTGCTCCAGATAGGTCCCCGCCGGCAGGAGGCCGCGCGGCCCGATCAGCCCGCGGATCTGGAAGGCCAGCGAGTAGAAGGCCGAGAAGAAGATCACCCCCAGGCAGCGCAGGAAGATCCACCGGGGCCACAGGACGCTCCGGCCCGGATCGAAATCAGGGGCGAAGAGGCGCTGAAACATGGGTCTGACTCAGCCGACCGGCCGGGCGAACACGATCTGCGATTTGGTCCGCGCGAACCCCAGCCGCTCATAGAAGGCGTGGGTCCGTTCGCGGACCGAGTTGCTCCGTACCCGGAGCGTGCGGAATCCATGCCCGGCGGCCCACTCCGCCGCCGCCTCGACCAGCGCGGCGCCGATGCCGCCGCTCCGGCGGGACGCGTCGACCACCAGCCCCTGGATCATCGCGCAGGGCTCCATCTCCAGGGAGCGGAGCTCCGCGACGTGGATCCAGCCGACCGCCTCGCCGTCCTCCTCCGCGACCAGCACCGCGTTCTCCGGCCGCGACGCGAGATCGGCCAGACGGGTCCCGGCTTCGTCTGGAGTGGTGGGATATCCGAGCTGGGTGGTGAGATCCGCGAGCTTGGGGGAATCGGCGAGGGTGGCGGGGCGGATGGTCATGGCGGCCTGGAGCTTACTGTACCCGCGCCGCGCGCTCGAACCCTCAAGGTGCACGGACGCGCCCTCAAAGTGCGCGGACCCGCCCTCGCAAGGCGCGCTCGCGCCCTCGTGGTGCATGGCCGCGCCCTCGCGGTGCGCGCTCCAGCCCTTGCGGTGCGTGTTCGGGCCCTCGAG
>JAICSG010000799.1 GCA_025937035.1 Thermoanaerobaculia bacterium
GCCGGCGCCTCCCGTACCGTACCCCGCAGGACCGCCTCCGCGATCGCCCGGGGGTTGTCTCCCACGAACGGCCGCTCGCCGTAGAGGGCCTCGTAGAGGGCCACGCAGAAGCTGAATTGGTCGGAGCGCGCGTCCGCCGCGATCCCCCGGAGCTGCTCGGGAGCCATGTAGGCCGGCGTGCCCAGGACCACGCCCCACTCGGTGAGCGGCGTCACCAGGGCGCCGCCGGAATCCTCCGCGGCCTCCCCAGCCGCCGCCGGCTCCTCCGCCGCGTCGGCCAGGGCCTTGGCGAGCCCGAAGTCCACCACCCGCACCCGGCCGTCCCTGCCCAGCAGCACGTTCTCGGGCTTGAAATCGCGATGGACCAGCCCGGCGGCGTGAGCGGCGGCAAGCCCCCGGCCCGCCGGGAGGAAGCGGTCCAGCACCTCCCGCCAGGAGCGGGACCCCGCCTTCAGCCACTCCCGCAGGGTCTCCCCCTCCACCAGCTCCATGGCCACGAAGACCCGCTCGCCGAAGGTGCCGGCGTCGTGGACCGCCACCACGTTGGGATGGGTGAGCCGGGCCAGCGCCTGGGCCTCGCGCAACAGCCGCAGGCGGCCTCCCTCGCTGCTGAACCGGTCCGGCCGCAGGAGCTTGATCGCCACCCGGCGGTCGAGCTCGGGGTCGTAGGCGGCGTAGACCACCCCCATGCCGCCCGCCCCGATGCGGTCGAGGACTACGTAGCGGCCCACGGTGGCGCCGCGGTCGAGCGCCTCCGCGGGCGCGCCCGGCCGCGGGACCTCTCCCAGCGGGACGGTCTCGGTCTGGTCGTTCATTCCAGAGCCTCCGGTTGAGAGCCCCGACTCCCCAGCGCGGTTGGTGAGAACGGGGACATTCTAAGGGACAGGGACAGCAGGGACTCCAGGGACAGCAGGGACAAAGAAATCCCCAGACACCGACTCTTGTCCCTGGTGTCCCTGCTGTCCCTGTCTCTATTCGGTCTTTTTACGATCTTGGATGAAACCGGTCGTACAGGCTCTTCAACCGTTGCTGGTGGATGTGGGTGTAGATCTGGGTGGTGGAGATGTCGGCGTGGCCGAGCATGGTCTGCACGGCGCGCAGGTCGGCGCCGTGCTCCAGGAGGTGGGTGGCGAAGCTGTGCCGCAGGACATGGGGGGAGATCTCGGTCCGGATGCCCGCCTTGAGGCCGTGCTTCTTGATCAGCATCCAGAAGCCGACCCGGCTCATGGGATCACCGTCCTTGTTGGCGAAGACGGTCTGGTGCCGCCCCCGGGCCAGCTCGGGGCGGATCTCTTGCAGGTACCGCTTGACCCACATCTCCGCCTGCTCCCCCACCGGCACCACCCGCTCCTTGCTCCCCTTGCCGAAGGCAATCAGGAAGCCGACGTCCAGCCGGAGCTGCGGCAGGGTGAGCCCCACCAGCTCGCTCACCCGCAGGCCGGTGGCGTAGAGCAGCTCCAGCATGGCCCGGTCGCGCAGCCCGAGGGGCGTCCCCACGTCCGGCGCGGCCAGGAGCGCCTCGACCTCGTCCTCGGAGAGGACCTTGGGCAGCGGCTTCCAGAGCTTGGGCGGGAGGAGATTGACCGCCGGGTTGTCCTTCCGCTCCCCCACCGTGACCAGATTCTCGTAGAAGCCGCGGATGGCCGAGAGGGCGCGGGCGCTGGAGCGGGGGGAGAGCCCCTGGCGCTGGAGGTCCCGCATGTGGGCCGAGAGGTCGGCGGGGAGGGCGGCGAGCAGGTCCCGCCCCCCCTTCTTCGCCAGCGCCTCCCCCAGGCGAGAGAGGTCGTTGCGGTAGCCGTCGACCGTGTTGCGCGACAGCCCCCGCTCGACCTCCAGGCTCTCCAGATAGCGGTCGAGGACCCGGCGCCAGGGGGGGGCGGGGGTCACGAAAGGGCCTGCGAAGCCACCGCCGGCGTGATCCCCCGGGCGGCGCAGATGGCCAGGATCTCGCTCTCCTGGAGCACCGCCAGCGAGGACTTCGCCTTGAGGAAGATCTCCTTCACCAGCTCAGGGCTCGGCTCGATCCCCCGCTCCTGGAGCCAGTAGACCACGTTCGACTCGCCGCTCATCGGCCCCACCTCGATCACCTGCTGGCAGCCGATCATCCCCGCCGGGACCGACGAGTAGATGCGGTCCGCCAGCCAGTCCTCGCCCCGCTTGCGGGCCTTGATGATCGCCGAGGCGTGTACCCCGGTGGCGGTGCGGAAGGCGTCCTTCCCCACCACCGGATAGTTGTCCGGCAGGGGGACCCCGGTCACGTCGGCCACGTAGCGGCAGTACTCCCCGAGCCGGCGGAGGTCGCGGTCGATCCAGCCCAGGAGCTGCATGTTGACCAGCAGCACGTCGATCGGGCAGTTGCCCACCCGCTCGCCGATTCCCACCGCCGTGCCGTGCAGCCGGTCGGCGCCCGCCTCGGCCGCGGCCAGGGCGTTGATGATCGCCAGGTCCCGGTCCTTGTGGCCGTGCCAGTCGATCTTGACCTCCTCGCCCACCACCTCGCGGATGAAGCGGATGATGTTACGCGCGCCGTTCGGGGTGGCGTGCCCCACCGTGTCGGCCACGCAGACCCGCTGCGCCCCGGCGTCCACCGCCTCGCGGTAGAGGCGGCGCAGGTCCTCCGGATTGGCGCGGGTGGTGTCCTCGGTGACGAACATCACCGGCAGCCCCTCCTTGACGGCGAGCTCGACCGCCTCGCGGGTCAGCTTCAGCATGCGGTCCATCGTCCACCCCTCGGCGTACTGGCGGATGGGCGAGGAGCCGATGAA
>JAICSG010000509.1 GCA_025937035.1 Thermoanaerobaculia bacterium
CTCGACCGCGTCTCGGTGGCGATGGGCATGGTGCCGCGGGGGGAGGTGGGCCTGATCTTCGCCGGCATCGGCTCCCAGCTCAGGCTGCACGGCCAGCCGGTGATCGTCCCCTCGGTCTTCGCCGCCGTGGTGGTGATGGTGATCGTGACCACCCTGATTACCCCGCCCGCGCTCAAGATCACCCTGGCGCGAGGCGACCGGAGGACGGAGCTCCGGGGGGAGGAGGTGTCCGCGCCGCCAGTGGAAGCCGTAGACCAGGCTCTGCCGCCGCTGGGGTAGGTCCCACTCAGGAAGAGCTGCGAGGGGTGCCTCGTTCCGCCTGCCGTTCGATCACGTCCTGGATGGCCCTGAGGACGACACGTCCTCCCTCCCCGTTCCAAGTCCCTCTCATCCGACGTTCGCTTGGGGGACACGTTGCGCAACAAATCAATGACTTCTTGAAAATCAGCGAGATCTTGCCGATCGCGGCGAGGAGCGTAGCCAAGCTCGTCAGGGTCGGCAGCGTCTTTCCCGTTTCGTAGGCCGAGAGCATCGCCTTGGTCAAGCCGCTCCGCTCGGAACGTCGGTTTGCCGGAGCCCCGCACCCTGGCGGATCAGCTTCAGTGCCTCGGGCACGAATCGGAGTAATCCATCAGGGAGAGTCTGTTGATCGCGGGCCATTCCTCCTCCTGTGGGCTTCGGGCAGAGCCGTCCCTCTGATCTCATTCCAACGCTGGGCGTCGGTTAAGATCTGACCTTCAATGATATGGATTCTTGCACCATTCCGCTTTCATAATTCCTTTTCGAATGCAGCTCGCTACGAGGGCAGCACCCTCGACCGAGAGGTGCCGGGTGTCATCCGCATCATCCTGCTCATCTTCTTCCTGCTTGCTGGCACTGGAGGCATAGAGCTCCCCGTACTCTTCCACAGCTGCCGCCACCATCCTCGATCCGATCCCGCGACCCTGCATGCCGTCCTTTACAGCGATATTGTTGATCCACGCACCGGCCGTGTCGTGGTAGATCGTCAGCTCTCCTACCTCGATTCCATGAATCAGCGCGGAAAACGTTGAGTCAGAATGCTCGATTTCCAGGTCCGCTTCCGGATTGAACCCTGGTAACAGGCCAGGGTGATCCAAAGCTTCTTCGAGGGTCTTGGGCTTGTTGCTCGCGTAGTTCACGATCAACGGCTGGCGCTTGTCCTTTCCCGAGACGAGCTTACCGTAGCTGGAGATCAGAGACTGCCGCATCATCAACTGAGCGGGAGGGCCGGTCGAAATCGCGGTCTGCGGAGCATCGGTCGATGCGACTCCCAAGTGGTGACCGAAGCGATCCGCGCGGGCCAGCTCCGTGTCTGTGCCTGGATCACCGCCGAGGACCACCTGAGGAGCTTGAATGGCCGATCGGATCGCTGACAGGCCAGAGCCGGGAGAAGAGAGGGCCTTCGAGCGAACCGTGTAGATCTTTCCCATACGATATTTTTACCCTATAGTCGCCCCTCAAGTCTATCCTGCCCAGAACAGGTACCTCTTGGAGAAGAGAGCCGGTCGTGGAAGCCGAGCGGGCGTCGCCGCCGGGATAGGCCCGCGGCCACACCGGCCCAGGGTGACCCCAGGCCCTGCCGCTGCTGACAGGGCTCCCCTAAACGCCACGCCCGAGACGCACGTAAGAAGAGAAGTCCGCCCGGCAGGAAAAGCCGAGGAAAAATCCTCAAGGGCTCCAAAGGACGAAAAAGCGGCAGGACATGGCCAAGGCAAGGATCCAACTTCAGTGCCCAATTATCTAGCAGCATACACGCTGCACCTCACAGCCGCGTCAATAGTCTTCCTCCACGAGGCAGTAAAGGCGACGAGCGCCTGATTGAAAGGCCAAGCCAAGCGGGCAAATGGACGTACGCCGCCCTATTTGCAACTCCAGCTCAGAACCAGAACAGGTTCTCCCCTAGGCCGTCCTCGGCCCGCCGAGCAGGCGGGCCGGCAGGAACAGCAGCGCCTTCAGGAAGGAGAAGACCGCCTCGAGGGTGATCCCCACCAGCCGGAAGGGCAGCGACAGGAGCCACACGAAGGGATAGAGGATCAGCGCCAGCAGGGCCACCGGCCAGCAGACGACGAAGAGGAGCAGCCAGACGAGAAGCTTGAGCATCGGCGGGAGCCTCCTTCGCTCCCGAGCCTTACTACGCGCCCGGCCGGCTGGAGGTTGCGCCTCGGTGCAACCCCGCGGCCGCGCGGACGTACACGGTCCTGAGGGTCAACGCGAGAAGGAGGACACCATGTTCGCGCTCCTGATGGGCCTCAAGACGATCTCACCCGGCCGGCTGCAACGGATGCGGCAGGAGCAGCCGGTCACCGTCGTCGACGTCAATTCTCCGCAGAGCTGGATGAAAGCGCGCGTGCCGGGCGCCCTGAATCTCGATCCCGCCAGCTTCCGGGACGGCGATCTGCCGGCGGACAAGGAAGCTCCGTAGGTGTTCTACTGCTCCCACCCCTTGTGCCGGAAGGCGCCCAACGCGGCGAGCCGGGCCAGGAAGATGGGCTATCCCAACGTGATGGTGATGTCCGCCGGGATCAGCGGCTGGCTTTCCGCCGGGCTGCCGACCGAAGCCGGCGCTTGAGCGGCTCGCCCGCTTCGGAATCCAGCCCACCCGTCCCCCCGCGGAGCCGCGCCGCCGGCGCGGCTCTCCTCCCTTTTCAGAAATGAGCCGTCCCGCGCCGTCATCCTTCTTACCCGGAGAGAAAATCTCGCGGGGGAAGGCGGTACCCGTGAGCTTCCTCCAAAAAATTTCGCGGGGCGGCTCTCCCCTCCGAGATTTTCCGGCGGGGTTTCCGAGATGGCCGGTCATCCAGTCCTGACTTTGGACGCGGGCTCAAAGGGTAGAACTCCCCCGCGAGATTTCCCGAGAAAATCTCATGGGGGAGAGCTCCCCCCTGAGATAAATAGCTCCTTGGGGCTCCGCAGAGGGCTGCCACGATCGCCAGGCCGATGAGGGCGTAGAGCGCGCGGTAGCGGGCTTGCAAGCGGCAGATGCTCGCGTAGGTGAGGCCCTCGGCCAGAGTCTTGAGCGACCAGCGCAGGTGTAGGGGGTAGAGCACGGCGAGGGCCGCCAGGAGACGGGGGAGGATGCCCTGCAGGGCCAGGACGAAGAGGAGGGCGTAGGCCAGGGTGAAGAGGGCCAGGCTGGCGGCGAAGGTGCGGCGCTGGCCGAAGATCACCGCGTTGGTCCGGATGGCGTTGAGGACGTCCCCCTGGTGGTCGCGGAGCTCCTGGGTCAGGTGGCCGGCGGCGAAGGTCACGGCGAAGAAGGTGGCCAGGGCGAGGCCGCGGCGGTCGATAACGCCTCCCAGGGAGTAGCCGAGAAGGAAGTGGAGGACGCCGCCGGCCAGGTGGGCCGCGGAGCTCAGGAGCGGCCGGCCTTTCCAGTTGAAGCGGGGCAGGGAGTAGAGGGCGCTCAAGGCGGCGATGGCCAGGGCCAGGCCGAGGGTGCTCGGGCTCAGGCGGCTGAAGAGGAGCAGGCTCAGGGCCAGCAGACCGGCCGCCAGAGCGCCGATCTCCCCGCGGCCCACCCCGCGGACCGTGAAGACGCCGGCGGCCCTGTTGGGATCGGCGAGGTCGGTGGTCAGGCCGGCCCAGTCGTTGATCATGAAGATGTGCGCCACCAGGGCTACGTTGGCGGCGGTGAGGATCGCCAGCGGCCCCACGGTTTCGGCCGTCGGGAGGCCGGTCGCGAAGAGGGCGCCGAGCAGGGGCGAGCCCTGGAGAACGAGGATCTCCGGCAGGCGCAGGCAGGACAGGTAGCGCGCCGCGGCGGCTTTAGCCGTCGAGATGGACGAGAGGGGAATCACCGAGGTGCTCATATTCGTAGTAAAGCCTCAGCCAGAGCGCGTAGCCGGCATCCTCCGACCAGTAGTATCTGGGGACCGTCGCAGTGAGATCGTTATGGTAGAGGAGAGGGGGAGTCCTGCGCAAAAGGGCGAAGTCGTCCCTGGCAAGCTGGCGCAGCACCGCCTGGATCTCCGCCGCGTCGGCCGGCGGGCCGCCGGGGGCCCGCAGGCGCCGCAGCAGCCGGACGGCGGAAA
>JAICSG010000894.1 GCA_025937035.1 Thermoanaerobaculia bacterium
GAGCTCTCCATGGGCGGGGCCATCGCCAGCGGCGAATTCGTGGAAGCGCACGAGGAGTATGGAAGAAACAGGCCGGGAGAGGAGGGGACGTGAAGCGCCTCTTCCGCGGCCTGCGGCGGCCGCCCGATCCGGTCTACGACGCCGTGGTGATCGGCTCCGGCATCGGCGGCCTGATCACGGCCAATCTGCTGGCGCGGGAGAATCTGAAGGTCCTGCTGGTGGAGCAGCACTACATGGTGGGGGGGTATTGCAGCACCTTCCGCCGCGGCGGCTATACCTTCGACGCCGCCACCCACTTCTATCCGCTGCTGGGCAATCCCGACACCCTCACCGGCCGGCTGCTGGGCGAGCTCGGCGTCACCACCGGCTGGGTCAAGATGGATCCGGTCGACACCTTCCATCTCCCCGACGGCGGCCGCTTCGCCGTGCCCGCCGGCTTCGACGTCTATCTGGCGAAGCTCAAGGCCGAGTTTCCCGAGGAAGCCGGAGCGCTGGACGATTTCTTCGCGGCCGTGCGCGAGGTCTACCTGCTGGGCCTGCTCCACTACTTCCGCGGACGCGCCGAGACGGAGCGGCTGGCCCTCTACCGTGACCTGACCCTGGGAGAGGCGCTCGACCGCTGGTTCCGCGACCCCCGGCTCAAGCTGCTGCTCACCGCCGACTGTCCGCACTGGGGGTCGCCGCCGAGCCGGATCTCGTTCGTCTTCGACTCCATGCTGCGGCTCTCCTACTTCCTCGGCAACTACTACCCCCAGGGGGGCTCGCAGGCCTTCGCCGACGAGCTGGCCCTGCGCTTCGAGGAGCGCGGAGGGCACATCCTCACCAGCACGCCCGCGCGGCGGATCGTGATCGAGGGGGGACGAGCCCGCGGCGTGGAGGTCGAGACCCTGCGCGGCCCCCTCGCCGGCCCGCGGGCCACGGTGCGGGCCGGCGTGGTGATCTCCAACGCCGACCTGACCCAGACTCTGGAGGAGCTGGTGGGGGAGCGCCACCTCCCCCCCGGCACCCTCGGCGAGCTGCGGAGCCTGCGCGCCACCTTCCCCTGCTGGCTCACCCACCTGGGGCTGCGGGGCGTGCCGCGGGAGGTGCTGGAGGAGGCCCAGGGGTATTACTGGGACTCCTGGGACATGGACCGGGTGGGGCGCGGCGCCCTCCGTTTCAAGCTCTTCGCCCCCACCCTCTACGAGCCGGCCATGGCGCCGGAGGGGAAGCAGGTCCTGATCGTCCAGAAGGTCCTGGAGATGGACTACGACGCGGTGGGGGACTGGACGGCCCACAAGGCGGAGATGGAGGCCTTCATCTTCGGCCACCTGGAGCGGGTGATCCCGGGGATCGGCGAGCGGATCGTGGTCCACACCAGCGCCTCGGCCCGCACCTCCTGGCGGTTCACCTGGAACAAGCGCGGCGCCATGCTGGGCTGGGAGATGTCCCCCGATCAGTTGGGGGCCGGCCGGCCGGCCCTGGAGACCGCCGTCCCCGGCCTCTACTGCGTGGGCCATTGGACGCGGCCCGGCGGCGGCATCACGCCGGTGATCGTCTCCGCCCAGCAGGTGGCCCGCCGGGTGCTGCTGGGAGCGCCGGCCGCGGTCCCCGCCCCGGTGTCGGAAACCGTTTGACGAGAAAGGGAGGAGGACGTCTTGAAAGTCTGGCTGACCGGACCTGACGACAGCGTCACCGCGGCGGTGGCCGGGCGGTTGGGTGGGTGCACGGTCTCGCGCGCGGTGGAGGAGCCCCCGCGGGGGGTGGATGTGGCGGTCTATCTGCCGCGCCGGCGCGAGGGCCGGCCGGACCTGGCGGAGGCGGGCGCGTTCTTTCGCGCCGCCGCGGGCGTCCCGCGGCTCGTGGTGGTGTCGAGCGCCGCCGCCCACGTCCCCCATCACCACAATCTGGGCTACGTCGATGAAGCCTATCGTCCGCAGGGAGCGAATCCCATCGCCGGGGCTTGGCGCGAGCTGGAGGCCCTCGCCCCCGAGGGGAAGACGGTCATTCTGCGCCCCGCCCCGCTGGCGGCCCGCGACGCCGGCGATCTGTTCTCCGATCTCCTCTCCAGGGGCGCCGCGGTGATGCCGCCGGGGTACGATCCGGCCCTGCAATTCCTCGCTCCCGAGGACCTGGCCGAGGCGGTGACCCTGGCGGCCGAGCGGGGGGAGGGGAGCCCCGGGGTCTACAACGTGGCGCCGCGCGGGGCCGTCTCCGCGCGGGGCGCCCTGCGCCTGGCCGGCGCGCGGCGCGTCCCCCTGGGCTGGGCGCCCGGCGGCCGGTCCGACTACCTGCGGCACAACTGGACGGTCTCCGGCCGCAAGATCGAGCGCGAATTGGGCTTCGTCCCCCGCCGGACGAGCGCCGAGGCCGTGCAGGCTGCCTGGGGACGCGGGGGGGAGGCGCCGGCGTTCGATGATTTCGGGCTCGACA
>JAICSG010000298.1 GCA_025937035.1 Thermoanaerobaculia bacterium
GGAGCCGAGCTGGATCTTGATCAGCTCGGCGGTGCGCTCGCCGATCAGCAGGTTGTACTTGCGCTTCAGGTACTGGATGATGCCGACGTCCATCTCGTTCCCGGCGATCCTGACCGAGCGGCTGTAGACGGTGCCGGCGAGCGAGATGACGGCGACGTCCGTCGTGCCGCCGCCGATGTCGACGATCATGTTCCCCGACGGCTCGGTGATCGGCAGGCCGGCGCCGATCGCCGCCATCATCGCCTGCTCGACCAGGAACACCTCGGAGGCACCGGCGCGCATCGCCGAGTCGCGCACGGCGCGCTTCTCGACCTGGGTGATCTCGGAGGGGACGCCGATGACGATCCGCGGGTGCACGTACATCTTGCGCCCATGAGCCTTCTTGATGAAGTACTCGAGCATCCGCTCGGTCACCTCGAAGTCGGCGATCACGCCGTCCTTCATCGGCCGGATCGACTCGATGTTGCCCGGCGTGCGGCCGAGCATCTCCTTGGCCTCGCTGCCGACGGCCTCGATCCGGTTGGTGATCTTGTTGATGACGACGACGGAGGGCTCGCGCACCACGATCCCCTGGTTGCTGGCGAAAACCAGGGTGTTGGCGGTGCCGAGATCGATGGCCAGGTCTTTGGAAAAGTAGCGTAACAGGGAGGCGAGGGGCATCAGCCTTCTTGATCCTTCTGGGAAAGCCCGCCGCGGCTTGCGGTGGCGGCAGGAGAGTTTACGGGATTGGCGTCGTCCTTTTCAGGATTTTTCAGGAATTTTCTTTTTTCAGGGGCTCTCGACGAACACACGATGCCGCCGGACGGTCTCGTTCCCCCACGCGTTCCGCGCGCGGACCTCGATGATGTTCCAGCCCTCTTTGTCCAGTTGAACGGCCTTGGTGAACGAGCCGTCGGCTCCGAGAGCGACCTGCTCGCCGTTGACCTCCACCCGCGCCCCCGGCTCGGTACGGCCGTTGACCATGGAGATACTACCGTAGGTTTTGATGTCTCCGAGGTCAAGCTCGGGCGGCGTCGCGTCTTTTTTGTCCCCGCCGCCGCCATGGGAGGCGGAAGCGACGCGGAACTTCCGCGGCTCGCTCCAGGGGCCCTGCACGCCGTCCGCCCCGAAGGCGGCGACCCGCCACTGGAAGCTCCCCTCGCCGCGCAGCCCCAGGGTGGCCCGCGTCTTGGTCCGGTTCCCGGCGTCGATGAGGTTGTCGACGAACAGGTGGTTGCGGGAGACCTGGAGGGCGTAGTGGGAGGCGCCCGGCACCGGCTGCCAGGCGAGGACCAGCTTCTTGGTGGCGTCGAGGTCGAGCAGCAGGTCGTCCACCGGCTCGACCGGCTCGGGCCGGGCGGGCATCGCCTTGGGCTCGGACAGCAGGTCGCCCGTCTGCACCACCTGCTGGAGGGGGCCGACCTGACGGGTCAGGCCGCCGTTCGAGGACAGCTCCATGCTCCCGCGGTAGGAGCCGAAGCGCCCCTGGCTGGTCCCCTTGTCGACGGCGACAAAAGCCTCGGACGACTCCTTGACGCGGGCCACGGCGCCCGGCGTCTTGACGTTGCTGCCCGTGCTCTGCGAGGTGCTCAGGTTGACCCAGCCGTACTGCATCTCGATCGACTGCTCCGGCCCGCCCCCCGCCCCGCCGCTCCCCGGCGAGACGACCAGCTGGGTGTTGGGCTGCACCGTGTAGAGCGTGCCGTCCTGGAACACTACCACCGCCGAGCCGTTCTCCGCCGTCCGCACCGTGTCGCCGGCTTGGAGCTGGACGTGGTTGCGCGCCTCCTGCCACTCCCCTCCCGAGCCCCGTCGGAGCTCGACCTCCCCCTGGAGGGAGACGAACTGCGCCTGGCTGGCGCCGCCGCGCAGCGCGAGGGCGTCGACGATCGACTGCAGCACGTCGCGGCTGTGCTTGCCGCGGTCCCGGGCGGCGCTGAAGTCCCGCCCCGCCAGCCGGGCCTTCGCCTCCCTGAGGCTCTGCGTGCCGTCCTCGTACTCGGCGGCGAAGCCGGTGGCCACGCGGGGCTCGGCGTCCAGCCGCTGGCGCAGCGTCTCGGCCTGGCTGATCAGGGCGTCGGCATCCCGGCGCACCGTGCTCTGGGCATACCAGTGGTAGAAGTACCAGGCGATCCCGGCCAGGACGAGGAGCACCAGGAGCAGACCCCAGCCCTGCAGGGTCTCCACCGAGACGCTGTACCAGTCCTTTCCCTGTCGATCAGCCTTCTGGACGGGCTGGGCAGGCACTTCAAATCCCTTTCATGTAGGACGGTCAATATAACACAGAGCTTCGCGGCGGAACGTCCGGGCCGGGGTTGTCTGGCGGGCGCCGCGCTGCTAGAGTGTCGGGTCCCTCCTGGTGAAAGGAGCAAGGGAGCCTTATGCTCAAGGTATTTCGAGACAATCTGAAGAATCTCGCCTGGATCCTCTGGGTGGTCATCGCCGTCACCGTCCTCGCGATCGCCGCCGACTTCGGCGCCAGCATGCGCGGGCGCGGCGACGCGGGCACGGTCGCCAAGGTGGGCAGCGAGACGGTGACGCGCGAGGAGTTCAAGCGCGCCTACCAGCGCATGACCGACATGTACCGCCAGATCTACGGCGGGCAGCTGCCCCAGGGGCTGGAGAAGCAGCTCTATCAGCAGACGCTGAGCCAGACGGTCGTCCAGAAGACGCTGCTCCTGGAGGCGCGGCGGCTCGGCCTGGCGGTGACCGACGCCGAGCTGCGGGACCGCATTCTCTCGATCCCCGGCTTCAAGGACGAGCAGGGGAATTTCATCGGCGAGGCGGCCTACGCGCGCGCCATCCAGAACGCCTTCCAGACCAGCGTCGCGGACTTCGAGAAAGAGCTCCGGAACGAGCTCCTGATGAAGAAGCTCAACGACGCCCTCCAGGCGAACCTCTACGTCAGCGAGGAGGATATCCAGCGCGCCTACCGCGATCAGGTCGAGCGGGCGAAGATCCGCTACATCCAGGTGCCGCGCGCCCGCTTCTCCCTGCAGACCTCGGCGACGCCGGACGAGGTGAAGGCCTACTACGACACCCACAAGCAGGAATTCAGCCTGCCCGAGCAGCGCGACGTCGCCTATCTCCTGGTGAACGGCTACCAGCTCGCCGACCAGGTGAAGGTGAGCGACCAGGACCTCCGGAGCTACTACGACGCCCACAAGTCCGAGTACGCCCAGGAGGAGCAGGTCAAGGCCCGCCACATCCTGGTGATGGTCAACGACCAGCGCAACGACGCGCAGGCTCAAGCCCGTATCGCCGAGGTGAAAAAGAAGCTCGAGGGGGGCGCCGACTTCGCCGCCATGGCCCGCGAGTACTCTGACGACACCGCCTCGAAGGACAAGGGGGGCGATCTCGGTTACTTCGGCCGCAACAAGATGGTCAAGGAGTTCGAGGACGCCGCCTTCAGCGCCCCGCCGGGCAAGCTGGTGGGGCCGGTGAAGTCCTCCTTCGGCTACCACCTGATCGAGGTCACGGACAAGCGCCCGGCCGGCGAGCAGCCCTTCGACGCGGTCAAGGAGCAGATCCGCGCCCGCCTCACCGCCGAGCGCTCCCGGGACCTCGCCGAGAGCAAGGCCAAGGACCTCGCCTCCAAGCTCAGTGCGAAGAAGCCTTCCGACGCCAATGCCCTGAAGGCCCTCGCGGCCCAGAATCCGGGCGTGACCTTCGGCGAGGCCAAGATCGGCGCCGCCGATCCGGTGCCGGGGGTCGGCATGGGCCTCAGCACCCCCGCCTTCGCGCTCAAGAAGGGGGAGGTCTCGCAGGCGGTCCAGATCCCGCAGGGGTGGGGCATCGTCTACGTCAAGGACGTCATTCCGGCCCACGCGCCCGAGCTCAAGGAGGTCGAGCAGAAGGTGCGGACGGCGGTGATCAATCAGAAGCTGCAGCAGATGACCATGAAGGCGCTGGAGGACGCCAAGCGCCAGCTCGCCCAGGGCAAGACCCTGGACCAGGTGGCCCAGGAGCTCGGCGTGCAGGCCAAGGAGACCCCCGAATTCGGCGGTCAGGCGGCGGTCCCGGGCATCGGCTACAACCCCGAGCTGACCAAGGCGGTGATGGCGCTCCAGACCGGCCAGGTCGGCGGCCCGATCGCCGACGCTCAGGGCGGGCTGCTCTTCCAGGTCACCGACCGCAAGGGATGGGATCCGAAGCAGTACGCCGCCAACCGCGAGCAAACCCGCTCGACCCTCCTGCAGCAGAAGGTGGGGGAGGTCGAGGGCGCGCTGATCCAGCAGCGGGAGCGCGAGCTGAAGGTCTCCTACGACCAGCAGTTCCTCGAGCAGCTCGGCATCGCCCCTCCCCAGCAGGGGGTCTGATCCCTTCCGTTCTCCCGGGGCGGCCTCCGCAGGCCGCCCCGTTCTACAATCCCCTCCATGATCGGCTATCTCCAGGGCACCCTCCTCCGGGCCGATCCGGAGCGCCTGCTCCTCGACGTCCACGGGGTGGGCTACGAGGTCAACGTCCCCCTCTCCACCTGGTACGAGATCGAGAAGCGGCGCGACGAGCCCGTCCGGCTCTTCATCCACACCCACCTGCGCGAGGACGGCATCGCCCTCTTCGGCTTCTGGACCGAGCGCGAGAAGGCCCTGTTCGAGAAGCTGATCGGGGTCAACGGGATCGGTCCCCGGCTGGCGCGGGTGATCCTCTCCGGGATGCCGCCGGACGACCTGCTGAGCGCCATCTCCCGCGGCGACCTCGGGCGCCTCGCGACCATTCCCGGCGTGGGCAAGAAGACCGCCGAGCGGATGGTCTTGGAGCTGCGGGAGAAGATGCGCGAGCTGGCCGCCGGGCTCCCCGAGGAGACCGCCGCCGCGGCGCCCGCCGACCAGGACGTGGTCTCCGCCCTGGTCAACCTCGGCTACAAGGCCAGCCTGGCCGAGCGGGCGGTGGCCGAGGTGCGGCGCGAGAAGCCGGACGCCGCCTTCAACGATCTCCTGCGGGCCAGCCTCAACCGGCTGTCGAGGGCGTAACCCTCACCCTACCCTCTCCCGTCCCCTCCCACCTCCCTCACCGGGAGAGGGGAAGAAACGGCTAGAATGGCGCCATGTCCGCCGTCGACGACCGCATCCTCTCCGGGGTCCCCGATCCGGAGGACCTGGGGGTCGAGCCGTCGCTGCGCCCGCAGCGGCTCGACGAGTACATCGGCCAGAAGAAGGTCATCGACAACCTGCGGGTGTTCATCCGCGCCGCCCGCGAGCGCCGGGAGTCGCTCGACCACGTCCTCCTCTTCGGCCCCCCGGGCCTCGGCAAGACGACCCTGGCCAACATCATCGCCTCAGAGATGGGAGCCCCCCTGCGCACCACCGCCGGGCCGGTGCTCGAGCGTGCCGGGGACCTCGCCGCCATCCTCACCAACCTCGATCCGGGGGAGGTGCTGTTCATCGACGAGATCCACCGCCTGGGCCCGACCGTGGAGGAGATCCTCTATCCGGCCCTGGAGGACTTCCGGCTCGACCTGGTGATCGGCCAGGGGCCGGCGGCCCGCACGGTCAAGATCGAGCTGCCGCGGTTCACCCTGGTCGGAGCCACCACCCGGGCGGGTCTGATCAGCGCGCCCTTGCGGGCCCGCTTCGGCATCGTCCACCGGCTGGACTTCTACCGCCCGGAGGAGCTGACCGAGATCGTGACCCGTTCGGCCCGCCTGCTCGGCGTCCCCGTCGACACGCCGGGGGCCGGGGAGATCGCCCGCCGCAGCCGCGGCAC
>JAICSG010000402.1 GCA_025937035.1 Thermoanaerobaculia bacterium
CTGATGGAAGAGGTCGGCCTGGAAGAACTGCTTGTTCGACAGGTTGACGCTCAGCTTGAGGCCCCCGAGCTCCGGCTGCTTGATCTGGAGCTCGCGGATCTGCCGGCACCCCTCCAGCAGCACGAAGCGGCCGATGGGGACGATCAGCCCCGTCTCCTCCGCCACCGTGAGGAACTCCTCCGGCGGCAGCAGGCCGCGCCGGGGGTGCAGCCAGCGCAGCAGGGCCTCGAAGCCGGTCACCTCGCCGCTCGAAAGATCCACGAACGGCTGGTAGTAGACCCGGAGCTGGCCGCGCTCGATCGCCCGGCGGAGGTCGGTCTCCAGCTGGAGCCGGGCCATCACGAAGCGGTGCATCACCCGGTTGAAGACCACGTGGCAGGCCCGCCCCTGGGACTTGGCGCGGTACATCGCCGTGTCGGCGTCGCGCAGCAGGTCCTCCGGCCGGTGGTATTCCGGGGTGTGGACGGCGATGCCGATGCTGGCGGTCACGAAGACCTCGTGCCCCTGGAGGTTGATCGGCGCCGTCAGCCGGTCGTGGATGCGGTCGGCCACCCGCACGGCGTCGCTGACGTCCTTCCCCCCCTCGAGGAGGATGGCGAACTCGTCGCCGCCCATGCGGGCGATGGTGTCCGAGGGGCGCAGGGCCGCGGCGAGCGAATGGGTGATCCGGACCAGCAGGTCGTCCCCCACCAGGTGGCCGAGGCTGTCGTTGACGATCTTGAAGCGGTCGAGGTCGAGGAAGAGGACGGCGGTCAGCCGCTCCGGCTCGCGGCGCGAGCGCTCCATCGACTGCCGCAGGCGGTCCATGAACAGGGCCCGGTTGGGGAGGCCGGTGAGCTCGTCGTGCAGGGCGTCGTGGAGGAGCTTCTCCTCCGCGTGCTTGCGGTCGGTGATGTCATGGGAGTTGAGCACCAGGCCGGCGACCGCGGGCTGGCCGAGCAGGTTCGAGGCGGTCGACTCGATCACCCGCCAGGAGCCGTCGCAATGGCGGAGCCGGTGCTCGAAGGTGACGATCCCGTCCGGCTGCTCGAGGAGCTGCCGCAGGGTCTCCTCGACCACGTGCCGGTCCTCCAGGTGGACCAGGTCGAGCAGGCTCCGCCCCACGTGGGTCTCCGGCTCCAGGCCGAGCACCCGGCTGTGCGAGGGGCTCTCGTAGCGCACGGTGCCGTCGGCGTCGAGGATCGAGATCAGGTCCGAGGCGTTCTGCACCAGCGAGCGGAAGCGCTCCTCGCTGGCCCGCAGGGCCTCCTCGGCGTTCCGGCGGCCGGTGATGTCCTCCAGCGCCCCCTCGTAATGGAGGATCTCCCCCTCCTCGCCACGGACCGCCCGCACGGTGAAGCGCACCCAGATCACCTTGCCGTCCAGGCGGCGGCGCACGCGCGACTCGAAGCTCTGCACCGGGCCGGATTCCGCGAACGCCCGCTGCCAGCGGCGGCGGTCCTCGGGGTCGAGATAGAGATCGCCGACCTGGGTCTCCAACAGGGATTCCAGGTCGGGGTATCCGAGGATGCGCACCAGCGCCGAGTTGGCGTCGAGCATCCGCCCCGCGGGGGTGGTGCGGTAGAGCCCTACCGGTACCCCCTCGAAGAGGCCGTGGTAGCGCTCCTCCGATTTGCGCAGCGCGGCCTCGGCGGCCTTGCGGGCGGTGATGTCGCGGGCGAAGGCGGAGTAGCACTCCCGCCCCTGGTATTCGAGGAAGCTCAGGGTCACCTCGGCGGGAAAGCGCCGGCCGTCCTTGCGGACGTGCGTGATCTCGAAGGTGTAGGCCCCGCTCTGGCGGACCTTCCGCGACAGCTCCTGGAAGAGGTTGCCCTTCTCGGGCGGCAGGATGTCCGCCACCCTCATCTCCAGCATCTCCTCGCGCGTGTACCCCATCATGGAGCAGGCCGCCTCGTTCACGTAGGAGAACCGGCCCTCGGAATCCGCCCAGAACGCACCCTCCCCGGCCCGGTCGAGCAGGTACTGCGTCAGCCGCTGCGCGGCGTCGTCTTCCAGCAAAAGCGCACGCATTCTGGCGATCCCCTTCCAAAATCTGCAGCAACGGATTGGAGCGCCTGATTATATCCCCGGACCCACCGCCCTGGCGCCGTGACTTTTGACGGCCTTTCCCTTCGCGATAGCCGAAAAACAAAATATGCGTTACCATCTATATACGGCTCTGTCCGGCGATGCCGAACCGAGCCAGGGCCCCGGTCCGGCCGCCTCGGTCCCCCTCCCCGGCGCGGCCGGACCGCCCGGCCCGTTTCCCTGTGATAGGGTTCAGTCCTCTCTGGAGGGCTCTGCCGTGGACCGGACCCCCGCCGCTCTCTATCTGGAAGACGTCGCCAACCAGTTTCGTGTTTATAAGCGCCTCGCCGACAGGGCCCTGGAGCAGGTGCGGGACGAGGACCTGTTCGTGGCCCTGGACCCGGAATCGAACAGCCTGGCCGTGCTGATCCAGCACATGGCGGGCAACCTGATCTCGCGCTGGACCGACTTCCTGACCACCGACGGCGAGAAGCCGGACCGCGACCGGGACTCGGAGCTCGTGGTGAAGGAAGGGGCGACCCGGTCCTCCCTGCTGGAACGCTGGGAGGAGGGGTGGAGCCGGCTGTTCGAGGCGCTCGCCGGGCTGACCGAGGAGGACCTGACGCGGACGGTCCTCATCCGCGCCGAGCCCCACAGCGTGATCCGGGCGATCGACCGCCAGCTCACGCACCAGGCCTACCACACCGGCCAGATCGTCTTCCTGGCCAAGCACCTGGCCTCCGACCGCTGGCAGAGCCTCTCGATACCGCGGGGCAAGACGCGGGAATTCAACGCCGAGATGTTCTCCAAAGGCGGAGCGAAGTGATGCTGTCCCGGTTCAGCGCGGAGCGCGCACTATCTGGACAGCATTGCAATTTCTCTTGAAGTCCTAGCATCCTTCAAAGGCGCTGAAGCTGCACCTCTCCGCCGCCGGCCCATTCCTACGGGGGGCCGGCGGCGGGGAGCTTCCCCTCCCGCCAGGGCTCCGGTCCGTAGCGATTTGACGTAAGATTGCAGCGACTCGCCGGAACGTCTGTCGCGCATGCCCCCGGATACCATCGCCGTTCTCGCCGAAAAGCCCGCCGTCGCCCGTGACATCGCCCGTGTCCTCGGAGCGAGCCAGCGGGAGGAGGGGTGCCTGCGCGGCAACGGCTACGTGGTGACCTGGGCCATCGGCCACCTCGTGGAGCTGGCCCAGCCGCACGAGATCAACCCCGAGTGGAAGCGCTGGCGGCGGGAGCAACTGCCGATGCTCCCCCGGGATTGGCCACTGGTGGTCTCCGAGGAGACCAAGGCGCAGTTCGAGGCGGTCCGCCGGGTGATCAACGCGCCCGAGGTCGAGCGCGTGGTCTGCGCCACGGACGCCGGCCGCGAGGGGGAGCTGATCTTCCGCTACATCTACGAGGCGGCGGGGTGCCGCAAGCCCTTCCAGCGCCTCTGGATCTCCTCGCTGACCCCCGACGCCATCCGCCAGGGGTTCCGCAAGCTGCGCGACGGCCGCGACCTCGATCCGCTGGCCGACGCCGCCCGCGGCCGCAGCCGCGCCGACTGGCTGGTGGGGATGAACCTGTCGCGGATGTACACCCTGGACTACAACCAGGAGCAGCTCTCGGTCGGCCGGGTCCAGACCCCCACCCTCGCCATGGTGGTGGAGCGGGAGCTCGCCATCCGCGCCTTCGTCCCCGAGGACTACCTGGAGGTGGTGGCAACCTTCTCGCCCGGACAGGACCTCTCCTACAAGGGCACCTGGTTCCGGGGCGACACGCCCAACCCCGAGGCCAAGCGGATCAAGACGCCCCCCGGCGGCAAGGACGGCGAGGATCTGGCGGAGGCGATGCGGATCGTCCAGCGCGCCCGGACGGGCAAGGCGGCGGTCGAGTCGATCCGCGCCGAGACCAGGCGGATGCCGCCGCCGCTCCTCTACGATCTGACCGAGCTCCAGCGGCACGCCAACCGCCTCTACGGCTTCAGTGCCAAGAAGACTCTGGGACTGGCCCAGACGCTCTACGAGCAGAAGAAGCTGATCAGCTATCCGCGCACGGACAGCCGCCATCTCTCGGCCGACGTCGCCGCCACCCTGGGCGAGATCGTGAGGGTGATCGAGGGACCCTATCGCGACAAGCTGGCCCCCGGCACCGGCGAGCGACCCTTGAGCCGCCGTTTCGTGGACGACTCCAAGGTCACGGACCACCACGCGATCATCCCCACCCCGACCTCGCCCGACCGCGTGGCCCTGGAGGAGGACGAGAAGAAGATCTACGACCTGATCTGCCGGCGGCTCCTCTCGGCTTGGCACGACGACCACGTCTGGTCCGTGACCACCGTCATCACCGCCATCTCCAACCCGCCGCCCTCGGGGGTGGGCGAGCCGCTGACCGACCGCTTCCACAGCACCGGCACGCTGGTCGAGCAGGTGGGGTGGAAGGTGCTCGACATCGAGAGGAAGGCCAAGAAGAAGGAGAAGCCCAAGGAGGGGCCCAAGGAGGGAGAGGCGGAGAAGGAGGACGAGCCGGCCTCTCCCGAGGAGAACCAGACCCTGCCGACCGGCCTCGCCCAGGGGCAGCCGCAGGAGGTGACGGACGTCAAGGCGGTCTCCAAGCAGACCCGCCCCCCCAAGCGCTTCACCGAGGCCACCCTGCTGACCGCCATGGAGACCGCCGGCAAGACCCTGGACGACCGCGAGCTCTCCGAGGCCATGAAGGACTCGGGGCTCGGCACGCCCGCCACCCGGGCGGAGATCATCGAGACCCTGCTC
>JAICSG010000873.1 GCA_025937035.1 Thermoanaerobaculia bacterium
AACGCCGCCAGGGCCGTGAAGGCAGCGACGATCAGCAGGTGCCAGCTCCAATTCGGTCCCAGGGGGGTGAATTTCACCTCGACGTAGGCGAGGTCCGCCGCCGCGAGCAGCACGCCGAGGAGCAGGATGTAGTCGAAGGCCAGGTTGGGCGACGGCACCTCGCCCCAGGAGAAGGGCGGCGCCACGCGGATCACCCAGCCGAGGGCCGCCGCGGCGGCGAGGCCGATCCCGGCGGCGATCGCCACCGGGCCGATGCGGTCCAGGTTCTCCTTGACCAGCAGCCCGACGCCGCCCGTGACCAGCAGCACGCCCACATAGAGCAGGGCCCGCAGCTCCCAATGGACCGAGAGGAGCTCCCCCCGGGCCACCCGCAGCAGACGCGGCGCCTCGTCCGGCGGCAGCACACCGGCTTCGGCCAGCCTCGGGATCGCTTCGGCGACGTCGGGATTCATGGAGATCCTGTGCCCTCATCCTATCGCGGTTTGCTCGCGGGCGTTCCGTCCCATAGCATCGGCCTCCCACGGTCCCGGTCCGCCGATCCCGGCAGGTCCCGGCGGCGAGATCAGGAGGCAGAACGTGACGACCCCTCAGACCGCATACGCTCCCGAGGCCCTGGCCGCGATCGAGCGCGTCCTGGCCGCGCCCGGGCCCGCGCCCGTCCTTCTTCTCGCCGGGGAGCCGGGCTGCGGCCGGACCGGCCTCCTGGAAGCCGCGGCCGACGGCGCGGCCCGCCAGGGCGGCCCACCCTCGTGCTCCCGCTCGACGTGGACGGCTATGAGGAGGGATTCGATCTCCCCCGCTTCCTCGACGTCCAGATCGCCAACCGCTGGGAGCTCTCCGAGGGCGAGCGGGAGGCCCTGCGCGAACGGATGATGCCGATCCTCCAGTTCGTGCCGCCGACCCTGGCCGGGGCCGTCCTCGCCTCTCTGCTCCTGCGGGTCGACGATCCCGTGGCCATCTGGAAGGATCTCCCCGGCGCCACCGCCGCCGGCGACGCCCGGCCGGCCCTCTCGGGGCTGTTCGCCCATCTGAGCCGCGCGGGGCACCTGGTCGTGCACGCCGTCGAGAGCGCCCAGATCACCGATCCCCTGCGGCGCTGGCTGCTCGACGAGACCCGGCGCAACCCCCGCCTGGTCCTGGCCCTCTCCTGCGCCCCAGCCGATCCCGACGACCGGGTGGCGCCGCGGGCCGAGAGCCTCCGCCTGGACCTCAAGTCTCTGCCGGCCGGAAACCTTCTCGACCCTGTCCACGAGCTCCTCCACGAGCTGGAGCTCGAGACGGCGGATCGGTTGCAGCGCTTCCTCGATCTCGCGGCCCTCTGCGGTCCGAACGTCCCCGCCGAGGCGCTCTTCCTTCACCTGGAGCTCACCGCCGAGCAGCGCGAGGAGCTCCTCGACGTGATCGACGAGGAGCTGGTGGAGAGCGCGGACACGCGGCTCTTCGTCGACCATCAGTACGCCCACACCTCGTTCCCGGGGCTCCTGACCTACTCCTTCCTGAGCCCCCTCCATCGCCATGCCCTCCTCGAGTCGCTGCTGCCGGCCAAGCGCGAGCGGATGGCCGGCGAGCTGCTCGAGTTCTTCAACAAGTCCGTCCCCACGCACACCCGGGGGATGACCCTGCTCCGCTTCAGCCTCGCCAGCTATCTGGAGGACGACCAGGCGCGCCAGTTCTTCCTGCGGGAGCTGCGCGTCTGGATCGGCCCGGGGGAGGTCGAGGATCTCACGGCGGAATTCATTAACGGCATCGCCGACGGCCGGACGAGCGCCCGCGATCTCCTGGGAGCGGCCCGCCAGACCGAGGGGTTCTGGCCCCCCTTCCGGCGCCTCGCCTTCCTCGAAGCCGCCCGCACCCGCCTCCAGGACATCCCCCCGGACGAGCGCCTGGAGCTGCACAATCAGCGGGCGGAGATCCTCAGGGAGATGCAGCGGGCTCCGGAGGCGGTCGCGGAGGCCCGGACCGCCCTGGAGGAGGCGCGCGAGGCTCATGGGCCCGAGCATCCGGCGACCGCCCGCGCCCTGAACCTGCTGGGGATCCTGCTCAACGAGAACGGCGAGCTCGGAGAGGCCCGGGACCTCCTGGAGCAGGCGCTCGCCGTCCAGAGCCGCGGGGAGGAGGACGCCAACCTGGGCTCGATCCTGGCCAATCTCGGCATGGTCTACCGCGGCCTCGGCCAGCGGGAGGAGGCGCGCGAGCGGCTGGAGCGGGCCCTGGCCCTCCACCGCAAGGCCTTCGGCGACGGCCATCCCGCCGTGGCGGCCGACCTCGGCAATCTCGCCACCCTGGAGCATGAGCTTGGAGATCCCGCCCGGGCCCTCGAATATCTACGCCCCACCGTGGAGATCGCCCGCCATCTCTACGGCGACGGCCACCCCGAGACCGCCCGCGCGCTCACCAACGTCGCCGGCCTCCTGCGCGAGGCCGGCGACGGCGCCTCCGCCCGCCTCCACGTCGACGCCGCGCTCCAG
>JAICSG010001025.1 GCA_025937035.1 Thermoanaerobaculia bacterium
GGTTGTGGAGATAGACGTGGTCGCCGGGCTTGTAGCCCGAGAAGTCGAGGATCACGTCCACCCGCTGCGCCACGCCCAGAAAGATGCTCTCGGTCACCACCGGCTCGGGGAGGAAGTTGCCGTCCCCCGTGATGGCGGTGAACCTGGGATACTGGAGGCTCCGGCTCTCCGTGCGCGACGAACGCAGGAACAGCTCGTAGAAGCGCGACGGGCCGCCGTTGAGGATGCGGAACCGGTACTTGCGCGGCTCGACGTTGAAGCGCGGGGTGATCCGCCGGTTGACGGTCATGCGGTCGCCCAGCATGCCGTCCGTGTTCCAGTTGTCGAAGACCACCTGCGCGCCGCCGTTCACCTCGGCGAACCGGATGTCCTGGAGGATCAGCGGGATGTCGTACCTGGGGAAGCTCGGCAGGTGCCAGCCGGTGTTCTCGTCGCCGGTGTCATCCTCGTCGAACAGGAGATAGAACCCGGCGAGCCCCGCGTAGACGTTGGCGGCGGTGAAGTCCAGCCGGTGGTCGTGATACCAGAGCGTGGTGAGCTTCTGGAGCGGATCGTGGCCGGCCGGGAAGTTCCCGTAGTGATGGTCCCAGAATTCGCCCGAGTCGATCCAGTCGACCGGATTGCCGTCGCTCTCGGAGGCGGTGTGGGCGTTGTGGAGGTGGCTGGTGGTCGAGGGGAGGGCGAAGTTGACCTTGGCGTGGCCCACTGGCGGCAGCGAGTTGTGCCGCCGCACGAGGACCGGCGAGCCGTAGTGGGCCGCGTAGGTGGGCCCCGGCGAGCTGGGCTCGAAATTCCCCGCCTGGAATCCCCACTGCCAGCTCCCGCCCGCGTACGGCGGGTCGGGATGGAACTGCCAGAGGAATTCCCGCTCGTGGATCTCGTAGAATTCCTTGGGCGGAAACTCTTCATATCGCTGGTGGGCCCGCGGATCGGGCGGGGGGACGAGCCCCGGGAGCGGCCGCATCACCGGGGGCACGAACAGCTCGCTCACCCACGGCCGCGCCGGCGGGCTCGGCGGCTGATCGTTGATCTGCCGCGGCCGGTCGTCCGGCGGGCAGAGAAATTTGACCAGCTCCCGGTGCTGCGCCAGCGCCTGCCGGGAGCCGAGCAACCCCGAGCCCCCGGCCAGCAGACCGAGCTTCAAAACGTCCCGTCTCGTCGCCATCGCACCCCTCCAGCGGGCGAGCTTGCGCGTTGTCAGTGCGTGCGACTATAGCGCCTGCACCCGGCCGGCCGCCGTGCGTAGATCCAATTTGATCCTCCCCTTCCGGACCACCCCCTCACGCGTGGCGTCGGTCACCCGGATGTTGCCGCGCTCGACCTGGACGGCGATGCGCTGGAGGTCGCCCGCCGGCACGCGGGCGCGGACGATGCCGTCGAGATCGGTGAACCAGCCGTGCTGGTCGATGTGGTAGCGCAAGGTTGGAACCGGCTTTGGGGTGAGATCGGAGCGCGCCTCCAGGCGGCTCATCGGCAGGCCGAAGCCGTGGAGCTCGCCGTCGATCGAAACGTGGTCCGCCGGGGCGTCGACGATCACGATCTCCACGTTCGCCTTGCGGGCCGCCACCTCGAAGACGTGGGGCGAGAGGGGTAGAGGGATCTCCGCCGCGAGCTCCGTGCCATGGGGAGCCGCGAACAGCGCGAGGAGGACCCCCAGGCCGCCCAGCGCCGCGCCCGCCACGAGCCAGCGCTGGACGCGGGAGATCGGACCCCGCTGGATCGTGCCTCCGGCCTCTAACGATTCATAACGGGGGACGCGCAGCACGTAGTAGTACAGGACGTGCGCCACGCCCAGCGCCAGCAGCGCCGACCAGATCACGTCGGAGAGGAAATGCCCGCCCGCGGCCATCCGGCCGAGGCCCAGCGCGAAGCCGGAGGCGAGGCCGAGCGCGAGCGAGGCCCAGGCGCGGGCGGGACGGCGCCGCCGCCACATCCACCAGCCGGCGGCGAACAGGAACCCCACCGAGCAGTGGCCGCAGGGAAAGGAGGCCCCTCCCTCGCCGCCCGGCAGGGGCGCCAGCCGGTAGTGCAGA
>JAICSG010000958.1 GCA_025937035.1 Thermoanaerobaculia bacterium
CACCGGCCGTCGCACCGGCTCTATGAGATGTGGCGGGCCAACGTGGTGGGGAGCACGTATTCCGGCGGGTGCCTGACGGTGTGGAACATGGACCTCACCTATCCGGCCGCCGGGCGCGGCCAGGACTGCACCAGCGCCGACGCGGCGGGCTATCCCATCGCCCCCCTCCTGTTCAGCGCCGACGAGGTGGCGGCCGGGCACATCGATCATGCCCTCCGCTTCATCCTCCCCAACAGTCGCATCCGCCGGAACGTGTATGTCCATCCGTCGACGCACTCGACGGGCTCCACCAGCGGCCCGTCCACGGCGCCTCCGTACGGGGCCCGGCTCCGGCTGCGGGCGGACTACCCGCTCCAGAATCTTCCCTCCGACGGGGCGCGGGTGGTGGCGCGGGCGATGCAGAAGTACGGCATCCTCCTGGCGGACGGCGGCACCATCGCCCTGACGGCGCAAAACGACACGTTCACCACGGCCAAGTGGAGCGGCCTCCTCGATCCGCTCGACCTCTCCGCCCTCCAGGTGACCGACTTCGTGATGGTCGCCGGCGGCCAGCGCTACACCTACACCGGCGACTGCGCGCGGACGTCGCCGCTGTTCAACGATGCGTTCGAGATCGGCGGGGTGGGGAAGTGGGCTGGGGTGACGCCGTAGGCCGCCTCACCCCGCCAAGAACCCCACCGCCGCCCCCACGCACCCCTCGTCCCGCAGGATGCGCAGGTGCCCGAGCCCCTCGACGGGGCGGAGCTCGGCGCCGGGCCAGCGGCGGGCGAGCTCGGCGCCTTCCTCGAAGGGGACCTCGCGGTCGTCCCGGTCGTGGAGGACGAGGAGGGGGGCGGTCATGCGGGGGGCGACGTCGCGGGGCGCGATGCCGTCGAAGCGGATGTCGAGCCAGGCCTCGGCCTCCCGGAGCATGCGGTCCATCACCTCCTGGGAGATGCCGACGCCGGCGCGGAAACGGACCCAGAAGGACTCGAACCCCAGCGGCGGGGCGAAGAAGACGGCGCGGCTCGCGGCCAGTCCCGAGGCCATGGCATAGGCCGAGCCCGCGGCGCCGAAGGAGTGGGCCGCGATGCCCTGCACGGGCCCGAAGAGGGAGGCGGCCCGGGTCAGCGCCGAGGCGAAGTGGATCAGGGAGGAGACGCTGCCTTCCGACTCGCCATGTCCAGGGAGGTCCAGCGCCACCGCCCGGCGGCCCGCCGCCACCAAAGGATCGACCAGGGGCGTCATCTGTCCGGCGTGGCCCCCCCAGCCGTGGACCAGGAGCACCGCCGGCCCCTCCCCCCAGGCGCGTCCCACCACCCGCCCGCCCTGGGCCTCCATCTCGAAGCGCTCCCCCCGGGCCAGCACCGCCCGCTCCTCGTCGCGGACCCGGGCCCGCAGCGGGGTGAAGAAGAGCTTGCGCGCCACGCGGGCGGCGGCGCCGGGAGCGACCGCGCTGGCCACGCGCATCCCGGTCCGCAGCCATGGAGGAGCCGGAACGGGGCGGAGACGACCGGTCGTGCTTTTTTCGGGAGAGGCGAGGGGGAGGACGGCGTCCATGGATGGCATCAGAGATCTCCTGGGGAAGAGGGGTCAGGGACGGCTGCGGGCGAGGAGGGCCTCGAAGGCGGCGCGCGCCCTCTCCTCCGCCCGCGGATTCTCGAGCAGCTTGGCGGACTGCTGGAAGACCATGCCGATGCCGACGAACTCGTAGGCGAATTGATCGGCGTCGAGATCGGCGCGGAGGTGGCCCTCCTCGACGGCGGCGCGGACGACGCGGGAGACCGTGTCGTACCAGTCGCGCTGGGACCGCACCAGGAGGTCGCGGACGGGCCCGGGGCGGTCGTCGTACTCATGGGTGAGGGCCATGAAGAAGCAGCTTCCCCGGCGGCCGTTGCCGTGGATCCACTGGAGGTGGAGGTCGAACAGCCGGCGCAGGCGGGGCTCGCCGCGGGCCTCGCGGAGGGCGGGGGCGACGACGTCCTCGATGAAGTGGTCGATCGCCTTCTGGAGCACCTCGAGCTGCAGGGCCTCCTTGGAGCGGAAGTGGGCGAAGAGGCCGCTCTTCGAGAGGCTCATCCCCGCCGCCAGCATGCCGAGGGAGAGCCTTTCGAGCCCCACCTCGCCGGCCAGCGCGAGAGCCCGCTCGACGATCTCCTGCCGCGTCTGCTCGCCCTTGCTCAACATGGCGAGGAGAAATTAGCACGATCGGTCGTTTGTGGCAAGTACCCTCCCGCCCGGGCATGAATGCC
>JAICSG010000127.1 GCA_025937035.1 Thermoanaerobaculia bacterium
CGGTTGATGCGCGCGGTGTGCGCCCCTCTCTCCCGTCGGTATGTGGGGTTGGGGGGGTGAGTGGGGTTGGGGAGTGTGGTTCAGCCCCGAAGGGGCGGAATTAATGCCCCGGCTTCAGCGACCGCATCGCCCGCAGGGCCTTGCGCACGGTCTCCACCTGATCCGGCTCGAAGTAGGCGAGCTCGCAGCGGGTGCAGACCCAGGCCGGGACCTCCTCCCAGGCGAGGCGGTATCCCTCCCCTTCCAGGTGGACCGGCGCCGTCCCCTTCTCCACCGGCCCCTGGCAGCGCAGGCAGCGCATGGGGAGCACCTCGGGAGCGGGGCGCAGGCGCGCCGTCTGGCCGGTGATGGGGAGCGTGGCGTCGAGATCCACGGGCGGCTTCACCACCCCCAGAGGGCCGAGACGGGTGGGAGGGGCGCTCTTCATGGGAACAGGAATCCGGGAGCCAGCCTTCATCAGCATCGGAACGCTCCTTCTTCTTCACAAGCGAAATCGTACAGCAGCGGATGATCTTATTTGCAAGGATCTTGCCTGCCTCCCGATCCCCGCCCGGGGATCAATCCCCGGGCTACGAATCAACCAAAAAGCCGGGTGAACCCGGCTCCCGAGTCAGAAAGGGCTGACCAAGAGCCGGCTTCAGCCGGCTTTTCGGTTACAACGTAGCCTGGGCATTCATGCCCGGGCGGACCGGTGTACCATCATCCCCCGGTCTGGAATGCCCTCTCAACCCCGAACGCTTACAACGGACATGAGAGCCGCCCTCGCCCTCCTGCTGCTCGCCGTGCAGGCTCCGGCCCACCAGGCCGCCGCGCCCGCCGCCCCCGACTTCCCCCGTGGCAAGGTCGTCGAGAAGGTCGTCTGCGCGGCCAACCCCCAGGAGAGCTACGCCCTCTATCTGCCCAGCGGCTACACCCCGGACCGCGCCTGGCCGATCCTCTACATCCTCGATCCGCGCTCGCGGGGGGATCTGGCGGCCGAGCGCTTCCGCCCGGGGGCGGAGAAATACGGGTACATCCTCGCCAGCTCCAACAACTCGATGAGCGACGGCCCCATGGAGCCCAACCTCGCCGCCATGCGGGCGATGTGGGCCGACACCCACGGCCGCCTGGCGATCGACGACCGCCGGGTCTATGCCGCCGGCTTCTCCGGCACCGTCCGCTCCTGCTGCGTCCTGGCGCGCACCGCGCCCGGCACCATCGCGGGGATCATCGGCGCCGGCGCCGGCTTCCCCTTCCACGAGCCGCCGAAGAAGGGGGACCCCTTCGTCTTCTTCGGCACGCTCGGCGACAAGGACTTCAACTACTACGAGATGATGGATCTCGAGCCCAGGCTCCGCGAGGCGGGGATCACCCACCGCGTCGAGATCTTCGACGGCATCCACCAGTGGCCCCCCGAGGAGCTCGCCACCCGCGCGATCGGCTGGATGGAGATCCAGGCCATGAAGTCCGGCATCCGGCCGAAGAGCCCCGCGATCGTCGAGGAGCTCTGGGGGCGGACGATCGGCCTCGCCCGCGCCGCCGAGGCCTCCGGGGACCTCTTCCAGGCCCAGCGGTATTACGAGGGGGCCGCCCAGGATTTCGCCGGGCTGCGCGACACCTCCGAGGCCGCCGCGAAGGCCGCGGCGCTGGCCGCCAACCCCGCCCTCCAGAAGGAGTGGAAGGAGCGCGAGGCCCGGCTCAAGCACGACAAGGAGATGCTCTCGCAGGCGCCGGGCATCCTCGCCGCCGCGGTCGGCCCCGGCGGCGAGCCCACGACGGTCTCCCGGGTGGTGGCGGCGCTCCACATCCCCGAGCTCCGCGACCGCGCGAAGAACGCCGCGACGGCGGACGAGCGGCTCTCCGCTCAGCGGGTGCTCAACACGATCGGCGTGCAGACCAGCTACTACCTGCCGCAGAGCTTCAGCGAGAAGAAGGAGTGGGACCGGGCGATCTTCGTCCTCTCGGTCGCCACCGAGATCTCGCCCGAGAAACCGTTCGTCTGGTACAGCCGCGCCGAGGCCTACGCCCGCAAGGGGGACCCCAAGCGGGCCCTGGCCGATCTCCACCAAGCCGTCGACAAGGGGTGGAAAGACCTCGCCTCCCTCCAGCAGGACGAGGCCTTCGCCCCCCTCCGCCAAGACCCCGAATACCAGAGGCTCATCGCGGCCCTGGAACCGAGAAAGCCCAACCCATGAGCCACCCCATGAGAAAAACCGCGCTCCTGCTCGCTTTCCTGCTGACGGCGTCCAGCCTGCCCGGGACCGCCGACGACAAGCCGCCAGCCAAGCCTTCGCGGCCCTCGGCCCGGCTCTCCGCCCAGAAGACGGAGTCTCCGGCCGCCACCTCGCCCGCGCCGGCCACCGAGACGCTCACCTACGGCCGCTTCGGCACCGTCTGGCTCTACCGCCGGACGCCCCATCCGAGCCACGTCGCCCTCTTCTTCTCCGGCGACGGCGGGTGGAACCTGGGCGTGGTCGACATGGCGCAGATCCTGGCCGCCCAGGACACCCTGGTGGTCGGCATCAGCGTGCCGTACTACATGCAGAAGCTCAACGCCTCCAAGGAGAGCTGCCTCTATCCGGCCTCCGATCTCGAGCTGCTCTCCAAGTACGTGCAGAAGAAGCTCGGCTTCCCCGACTACGAGCCGCCGGTGCTGGTGGGCTACTCCTCCGGCGCCACCCTCGCCTACGCCGCCCTCGCCCAGGCGCCGCCCACCACCTTCAAGGGGGCGATCAGCATGGGCTTCTGCCCCGACCTGCCGCTGGCGCACCCCTTCTGCGCCGGCCACGGCATCGCGAGCGACCCGGGTCCCAAGGGGAAGGGGATCGTCTTCCGGCCCACCTCGACCCTGGAGCAGCCGTGGATCGCCTTCCAGGGGACGATCGACCAGGTCTGCAACAAGGACGACGTGGTCAAGTACACCGCCCAGGTGAAGAACGGGCATACCGTCCTGCTGCCCGACGTCGGCCATGGCTTCTCCAGGACCAACAAGTGGGCGCCGCAGTTCAGGGAGGCTTTCCAGAGTATCGTCGGGGAGAAGGGGGCCGCGAAGAGCTCCGCCGCGGCGTCTCCCACTGCCACGGCCAAGGGCGCGCCGTCGGTGGCGGGCCTGCCGCTGGTCGAGGTCCCCGCCAAGGGGAAGGGGGGGCCGGCGCTCGCCGTCATCCTCTCCGGCGACGGCGGCTGGGCCAGCATCGACAAGGACGTCGCGGGGGCGCTCGCCGCGAAGGGGATTCCGGTGGTCGGCTGGAACTCGCTGCAATATTTCTGGAGCCGCAAGCCCCCCGAGGTCGCCTCCAAGGACCTGGAGCGCATCCTCCGGCACTATCTCGCGGCGTGGGACAAGCAGGAGGTGCTGCTGGTCGGCTACTCCTTCGGCGCCGACGTCCTCCCCTTCTTCACCAACCGTCTGCCGGCCGACCTGCTGGAGAAGATCCGCCTGCTGGCGCTGCTCGGTCCCGGCAAGACGGCCGACTTCGAGTTCCACGTCACCGACTGGCTGGGGGGCGGGAGCAAGGGGCAGCCGGTCTTCCCCGAGGTCAGGAAGCTCGCCGGGCATCCGCCCGTCCTCTGCCTCTACGGCAGCAAGGAGAGCGACAGCCTCTGTCCGCAGATCACGGCCCCGCTCGGCAAGGCCCAGGTGCTCCCGGGAGCCCACCACTTCGGAGGGGACTACGACGCCCTGGCCGCGCTGATCCTCAAGGAGGCGCGGGGGGGAGCGGTGGAGGCGAAGCGTTGAATTAAAGAGAGGATTGCATTCTCGACATCTATATATTAGCCTTCCCGCAGAAAAGGAGGATCTCTATGCTCAGAGCAGCCAAGACCCGGATTTTCCTGCTTCTGCTGGCGGCCTTCACCACCTTGCTGGCCCTGACGCCCCCGAAGACGGCCCAGGCCTGCTTCGCGTACGACGTCGAAACCTGCTACTACGCGAATGGGACGACCTGCCAACTGTCGGATTGCAGTAAGTACAACAACTGCAACGGCTCGCAGGTCAGTTGCTATTATCAGCGGACCGTGTGCTGCGTCTGATCCCCGCCCGCCAGGAGCCCAGGCCATTGCCGCCCGGCTTGAAAGCCGGGCGGTAGTGCGCGGGCCTGAATTTTGCTTATTCGTACCCTCTTATAAGGAGGAATACGAATGACGAAAGCTGCCAAGATTCGAGTTTTCCTGCTGGCTATGGCGACCTCCACGACCCTGCTGGCCTTGATGCCCCCGAGGGCGGCCCAGGCCTGCTTCGCCAAGGACATCTATCTCTGCACGCAGAGCAACGGGACTCAGTGCGTCTATGGGGACCCCTCTCCCTGCAGCTACGACAACTGCACGGAAGATCCGGCCACCCTCAATTGCACTTATTGGAAGACCGCCTGCTGCTGAGGCTCTTCCACACCGGGGCGGCTTCGTGAGGCCGCCCCTCCCGTCCTACCCGCCCATCCCCTCCTCCGCCCCGATCGAGAAGATCCGCTCCAGGTCGTAGCGGGAGAAGACACGGAACGCCAGCAGCGTCTCCGAGCGGGTGATGCCGTCGATCTTCAGCATCTGGCGGGTGACCGCGTCGGCGATCGCCTCGTTGTCCTTGACGCGCGCGATGGCCACCAGATCGTACTGCCCGGCGACCGAATAGACCTCGGTGATCCCCTGCAGGTCGACCAGCTTCTCGGCGACCTCGTTCACCTTCGACTTCTCCACCACCAGCAGAATGACCGCACTCACCATGGGATCGCCCTCCTCAAGGGTTGCCTCTCCGGGAACTCTATACCAGCGTGCCGTCCGCGGCTCCGGCCGGGACGGCGCCCCGTCCCTTTTGGGGAGGGGTCCGTCTTTTTGGGGAGACCCCAGGCTCATATAGGGAGACCCCTCGTACTATATGGACGAGCCTCCGTCTTTTTGGGGAGACCCCTCGTCTTTTTGGGGAGAGGGTCCGTCCTTTTGGGGAGACCCCAGGTTCATATAGGGAGACCCCTCGTACTATATGGACGGGCCTCCGTCTTTTTGGGGAGACCCCTCGTCCTTTTGGGGAGAGGGTCCGTCTTTTTGGGGAGACCCCAGGTTCATATAGGGAGACCCCTCGTACCATATAGACGGGCCTCCGTCTTTTTTGGGCAGCTCCCACCCTTTGGGGACGGCTCCCTCGTCTCTTGGGAGAGGCTTCGCCCTTTCGGGAGAGGGAGTCCGTCTGCGATAGGCTTACCCTCCCATGAAACCGCCCGCCGCGATCCTCCCCGAGCCCCTCTTCCAGCGGGCCGTGGGCTTCCTGCGCGAGCTGACCTCGATCTCCTCGGATAGCGGCGATCCCGCGGGGCTCCGGCGCGCGGCCGGGCACCTCGCGGCGGCCCTGCGGGAGCGCGGCCTGGCCACCGAGATCCGGGACGAAACGCCGGACGCGGATTCTACCCCGCTTCCCGTCCTCTACGCCCGGGGGCCGGACACCGCGCGGGGCCACCTCCTGCTGATCGGCCATCTCGACACCGTCCTCCCGGCTATGGAGCCTCAGATCGAAGGCGACCGGCTGGTGGCCACCGGCGCCATCGACATGAAAGGGGGGCTCGCCGCCTTCGTGGGAGCCCTGGACCTCCTCCGCGACCGGGGTCAGCAGCCCCCCGCCGATCTGCTGCTGGTGGTGGTGCCGGACGAGGAGGGGGGGGGAGCGCTCTCGCAGGCCGCCGTCCGCCGCTGGGGGGAGACGGCGCGGGCGCTCTGGGTGCTGGAGCCGGGCGAGCCCGCGGGCGACGCCGAGACGATCGTGGCGGGCCGCCGGGGGATGTTCGAATGGCGGCTCGACGTGCGCGGCCAGGCGGCCCATTCCGGCCTCCACTACTGGGACGGCCGCTCGGCCCTCGCTGCCGCCGCCCGCTGGGTGGCCGAGGCCGAGGCGCTCTCGCGACGGGACGGCGGCCCCACCATCAACGCCGGCCGCTTCGTGGGCGGCGATACGACCTTCGTGGACGACCTCTCCCACGCCTACAGCCTCCTGGGAACGGACCGCCAGCTCAACGTCGTCCCCGACCGCGCGATCGTCGAGGGGGAGACCCGCTTCCTCCGCCCCGGCGAAAGCCAGGAATTGCAGCGCCGTCTGGAGACCCTGGCCCGGGACGTCGCGGTCGCCACCGGCACCGAGATCTCCTTCGCCGCCAGCCTCTTCATCCCGCCGGTCGATCCCCGCGGCCCGCATGGCGGCGTCTGCCGCCGCGCCGCCGCCCTGGCCGCCAAACGCGGCTGGCGCCTGGAGATCGAGGAAGAGCGCGGCGGCATCTCCTTCCCCAACTTCCTCCCCGATCCCGGCAGGATTCCGGTGCTCGACGGCCTCGGGCCGGTGGGCGGGGGGATGCACACCCGGGAGGAGCACGTGGAGCTGCGGTCGCTGAGGCGGCGGATCGTGCTGTTGGCGGATTTGTTGGCTGAGGCAAGGACTTAAAGGGACAAGGAGCCGCGACCGGGGAGCTCCCGCCAGACCGGCCGGGTCAGGCAGGTGGGGCCCCCTTCCGCCTTGAGCGAGATCTCCCGGCCGCGATAGGTGAGCACCTCGCAGCCGGCCTCCTCCAGGCGCTTCTGGGTGATCGGATTGCCTTCCAGCATCAGGAGCTTGCGGGGGGCGAGGGCCAGGACGTTGGGCGCCTGGGTGGCGAATTCCTCCTCCGGCACCTCGATCAGGCGGATCCCCCGATCGCGCAGCAGCCGCCAGAAGGAGACCGGCAGGAGCGGCAGGTAGACCACCGCCAGATCGTCGTCCACCAAGCTGATGAGGGAGAGCAGATGGAGGCAGGCCTCGGGGCCGCCGAAGTAGGGGAGCTCGACCGGAAGGACCTCGACGCCCAGGGGCGCCAGGATCTCCCGGAGCTGGCGCAGACCCTCGGCGTTGGTGCGGAACCCCTGGCCGGCGGCCAGGGTGTGGCGGTCGAGCCAGAGGAGGTCTCCGCCTTCCGCCGTGGCCTCGCCCTGAAGCGCGCCGAGGACGGGGACGCCGATCTCCTGGAGCCGGCGGCCGAGCGCCTCCTCCTCGCCCCGGCGCAGCGCCTTGCCCATCCTCAGGAGCACGGCGCCGCGCTCGGTAATCAGAACGGGATCGAAAACGAAAATGGAGTCAGCGCGGTCCGGCTGCGGCTCGGAGTGATCGATCACCTCGACGCCCGCGCGGCGGATCATCTCCACCAGAGCGTCGTGCTCCCCCCGGGCCTCTTCCAGATCGGGCTGGGTGGTGTAGTGCCAACGCCCCGGATCGGCGCCGCCGAACGCCTCGTCCGGCCGGCGGACCAGGACCCGCCGCAGGGGTGCCACCATGCTCTGGCAACCATACCGGGCCGTGAAGTCATTCATGATCGTAGATCCGCGCCTCGGCGAGGCTCCTGAGATCCCGCAGGTGGCGCCGGAGATCGCGAACGTCGTTCCTCCGGCCTTCCGCCCACTCTCCGGCGTCCGCGAATTTCAGGTTGAGATGAGCCACGTGGGCCGCGGTCTCGCCGCCGGCGAGGGCTCCCAGTGTGGCGGCGCTCGCCTCCCCCTGCGCGCTCCGGGCTCCTTTCTCCCACAGCTCAAGGCCGATGCGTGCCACGGTGAGACAGAGCTCCGCGATCTCGATGGGAACCTCGGTCGCCCGCCGCTGCTTCTCTTCGGTGCGCTCCGCCCAGAACTGATCGAAAGCTTCGGCATCCTCGTCCACGGCCCGGCGGAGGCGCTCGGCCAGATCGCCCGCCTGCTCCAGCAGGGCCTCGGCACGCTCGCGGAAGGGGATGTAGATCTCGCGCCGCTTGCCGCTCCTCGCCGCCTTGAGGGTGTGCCGCGCCACGGTCTGCGCCAGACTCGCGGCGAGCGCGCCCATCAGGGCCGCGGAGCTCCCGGCGCCCGGCGTGGTGTTGCCGGCGGCGAAGAGCTCCAGGAATTCCCGGGCTCCGCGGTCGAGCAGCGGGCCCCTGGTCACTTTTTCGAGGCCGCGGAATCGGACGATTCCGAGTAGGCGTTGTTGAGGCAGGGGCTGGACTGCGGAGTGAGCAGAGTGAAATTCTGCTGATAGAAGATGATCAGCATCGTCTGTCCGGCATCCTCCTCCTCGTAATTGCACTGCTTGCCGACCCGCGACCACGTGTTGCCGTTGGCATCCTTGAAAGAGACCGTCCAATCGTCGTTCACACCGGTCTCCGCCTGAAACGAGACGGGGTCGCTGATCGCCCCGTTCGCCATCGGCTGCGGCGAGGGGACGTTCTGGCTCCCGTTGTGTCCGACGCTGACAAACGTGATCGGTCCACCGGTGAGGTTGACGACTTGATATTGGCCGTTGTAGGTGCTCATGGATTTCTCCTCCTCCCTTTCAGCAGATCATTCTTAGGCCTTCACCAACTCCAAATCGGTTTTTGGGAAATCGTTCCCCTTGTAGAGCAGAGGGTCGCCAGTGGCGCGGGCCAGGGCGTACGAGCAGCAGTCCCCGAGATTCAATCCTGCCGGATGTCGCCCTTTGCCAAACCGTTCCCATGCCTGGCGGGCGAATCGTGCATGCTCGGCCGTGAACGGCACGATGTCCAGAGCGAGCGCCTCGCAAAGAGAATCGAAGATCAGACGGCCGGACGGGCCCTTTCGGGCGAGAACGACGGAGCCGGCTTCAAGAATGGAAAAGGCGCTGATCCTGCGCTGCTCGGCGCTCAGAATCAGATCGAGAAAAGTGTTCTGTTCGGGCTCTCCGAAGAAGATGGCCAGCAGAGCCGAGCTGTCCAGAACGAGGCTCTTCGTCAAAAGAGCCCTCTTTCGTCATAGCCC
>JAICSG010000786.1 GCA_025937035.1 Thermoanaerobaculia bacterium
CAGGCGGCCCTGGCCGCCGCCCGGGGCGCCCGCGACGAGGCCTCCCAGACCCTCTCCGAGGCCCACCGGACCTTCGCCGAGCTGCGGGTCCCCCGCTACGTGGAGCGGGCCGAGCGCCTGGCGGCCGAGGAGGCCCTCCCCCTCACCCCGCCGGCCGCGGTGCCCCGCCCGGCGGCAGCTTCCGGAGGGGGGTGACGAGGAAGTACACCTTCGCCTCGGGAGCCCTCCGGGGGCAGGTCACCACCTTGACGTGGCTCAGGGAGCGGACGCAGTGCCATCCCGGCGCTGGCGAATCGTAGCCCGGCCAGGCGAAGACGGCGTCCCGCTTCTCCGGAGAGCAGAGCCCTCGGGCCACCAGCCGGTCGAAGAGGCCGCGCCATCCCGGCTCCCGGTGCGGGAGCTTCACGAACGAGCCCTCGAGACCCATCCGGGGGGAGATCCGCTCGCCGATGTCCAGGGAGAGATGGAGCCTCTCGACCCCCGCGAACAGGGGGAGGACCTCCGCGATCTGCCCCAGGGCTGAGGGCGCGGTCCGTTCCAGGTAGCGCAGGCTGCCCGCGGGATCGAGGCCAAGGATCTCCAGGCGGATCTCGCCGGCTCCCCGCGAGAGCAGGCTGAAGGCGTAGAGCAGCCGGGCACCCTCCGGGATCGCCGCGCAGCAGGCTTCCGTCAGCTCCCTTTGCCGCGGCGTCAGCGGCCGGCCGTGGAGACGGGGGAGGAGGACGTCCGCCACCCAGCCGGGCTCGGCGCGGCCGCGAAGGCCCGCGCACACGGCCGGCGGGGACGGCTCACGGTCGAGGTCGAATTCGAGCCAGACGGAGGAGGCTGGGCCGTCCGGCTCCGCGGACCAGCCCCGCAGGAATTCCCGGAGATGCGGGGAGGAGACACGCTCCGCCATCCAGAGGGCCTGGGCGGGCCGGGCCAACCGGAGCGAGAGGTCGACGGCGGCCGGCTCCGAGCCGAGCCGGATCTCCAGGGCGGTCATGACGTCTCCCGGGAGCTGCCGTGCCACGCCCAGGAGGATCTCCAGGGTCCGCCCGTCGACCAGGCTCGTCGCGAGATGGGACCGGACCGCCTGGAGCCAGACCGCCGCGGAGCGCCCCTCCGGCCCCGGAGAGGCCGCCACTAGCCGGTCGTGGTCTCGTCGCCACACCAGCCGCCGGCGACTTTCTCCAGATCGTCGTCGGAGAGCTCGTCGCCGTGGATCTCGTCGAGCCGTGCGAGGCTCTCCGCCGAGAGCGTGTAGCCGTGGGACACCCCCCAGCGGACCCAGGCCTGGGGATCGTCACTCAGGACCTCGAGCTCGCTCCGCATCCCGGAGTCTTTCCGCAAATCACCCAGCAGACGATCGAAATCATCCGTTCCCATGAAAATTCTCCTCTCCGTCGTTGCCGCCACAGTCTACACCGGATTCCCGGTGTCCGGGCCCTCCTCCGGGCTTCTTCCCCGGTCCGTTGCAGAGCGTGCCGGCGGGGCCCGCGAGGAGCAGGGGGCAGGGCAGCGCGCCTGGATCGGCCAGCCGCAGCAGGGTGAAGCCGATCCCGGCGTCGCCGCGGAAGAAGGAGGGGTCGGTCAGGTCGGCGCCGGCGTAAGGAGCGCAGCCGAAGCCGCCCGAGCGGGCCGCCCGCAGGAGGACGCGGCCGGCGATGCTCAGCGCCTCCTCATGGAGACCGGAATCGGCCAGGGCCTCCGAGGCGTGAAGGAGGACCTCGGCCCGGCCCAGGTTGCCGCAGCAGAGGTGATCGATCGCCGTGAGGGGATGGGAGCTGGTGGCGTCCAGCGCCGCGCGGATCTCGGCCCGGATCTCCGGCTCGTCGAGGACGTCGAGGGCGCCGATCCGGGCGAGGGCGATCCCCGGCGCGCCGTGGCACCAGGTGGAGCGCGGCGGCGCTCCGGGGTGCCGTGGATCGCGCCACCCCTCCTCGGGCGAGCCGAGGCGGCGCTCGCCGGCGATCCCCTCGCGGGCCGCCTCCAGGAGCCCGGGGTCCCGGGTGAGAGCGTAGAGCCGCAGCAGGGCGTGGCAGATGCCTGCGGCTCCATGGGAGAAGCCGGCGGCCGGCGGCCTCCCGCCGGCCGCCCAGCCGCGCGCGCCTTCCGGACCGCTGGTACGGCAGGCCAGCAGGCGGCCGGCGCAGAGGGAGGCGAGCTCCAGGAGAGGCTCGCCGCCGGAGGGGGGGAGCAGGGCGAGAAGCCCGAGGATCGCCCCGGCGCAGCCGGAGACCACGTCGAACTCGCGGTCCGCGGCGATCCGGCCGGGATCGAGGAGGGAGGCGAAGCCCCGGGCCTCCCGCGCGAGGTCCGGCTCCCCCAGGAGCTCACCCACCCAGAGGAGGCCGTAGAGCACGGAGGGGAGGCCGGTCAGGCCGCCGATCCCGAGCTCCCGGTCCGCCGGGTCTCCGGCCAGCCGGCGCCGCAGCGGCGCGATCGCGCGAAGGGCCAGGTCCCGGGCCTCCCGGTCCCCGGTTGCGCGATGGAGAGCGGCCAGGAAGAGGGCGATCCCGGCGGTGCCGCCGTAGAGGTCCGGCCCCAGCACGGAGAGCGCGTAGAGGCCGCCGGCCGCGAAGGCGCGCGGCCCGATCCAGGCCACGCTGCCATCCGGACCGGCGACGGCGCGCGCCCGCAGGCCGGCGCCGATGGCGAGCGCCGCCTCCAGGAGACGGCCGCGGTCCGGGAGGGGCGCGGTGGCCGGAGCCGCGGCCGTGGCGCCCAAGGGGCTCGGGGCCAGGGCCGCCCGAATCAGGGAGACCTGGGTCTGGAGATCGGAGGGGCCGAGGGATTCCAAACCCTCCCGGACCGCTTCCAGGCTCGACATCTC
>JAICSG010000203.1 GCA_025937035.1 Thermoanaerobaculia bacterium
ACCGGGTGATCCCGCGCGGCGACGTCCAGCTCCTCTGGGTGATGGCGGCCGGCATGGCGGCGCTGGTGGGCTTCAGCTTCCTCTCGTCCCTCCTGCGCTCCTTCCTGCTGCTCTACATGCGCACCCATCTCGACGCGCGGATGACGCTCGACTTCCTGGACCACCTCGTCGACCTCCCGTACGCCTTCTTCCAGCAGCGCTCGGCCGGCGACCTGATCATGCGGATGGGGAGCAACGCCACGGTGCGCGAGATCCTCACCTCGGGCGCCCTCTCCGGCGTGCTCGACGGCCTGATGGTGACCCTCTATCTGGTCCTCCTGCTGGCCGCGAGCCCCAGCATGGGGCTGCTGGTGGTGCTGCTGGGCGCCTTCCGGGTCGGTCTCTTCCTGTTCACCCGCAAGAAGACGCGGGACCTGATGTCGCGCTCCCTGCAGACCGAGGCGCGCTCGCAGAGCTATCAGGTCAACCTCCTGGCCGGCATCGAGACCCTGAAGGCGGCCGGCGCCGAGCACCGCTCGGTGGAGCAGTGGTCGCACCTCTACGTCGACGTGCTCAACATCTCGCTCGCCCGCGGCCGCTTGCAGGCCTTCGTGGACTCGACCCTCTCGGCCCTGGGGACAGCCTCGCCGCTGGTGGTGCTGGTCTGGGGCGGCGTCCAGGTGCTCAACGGGCAGCTCTCGCTGGGCACCATGCTGGCGCTCAACGCCCTGGCGGCCGGCTTCCTGACGCCGCTCTCGACCCTGATCACCAACGCCTTCCAGTTCCAGCTCCTGGGCAGCTACATGGACCGGCTGGAGGACGTGCTGGAGACGCCGCGCGAGCAGGACCCGGCGACGGTCAAGCCGGCATCCCGCCTCAAGGGGGGGATCCGGCTGGAGAACGTCAGCTTCCGCTACGGCCCGCTGGCGCCGCTGGCGGTGCGGGACGTCTCGGTGGACATCCCTCCCGGCCGCTTCGTGGCCCTGGTGGGGCGGTCCGGGGCCGGGAAGTCGACCCTGGCGAGCCTGCTGGTGGGGCTCTATCCGCCCACCGAGGGGCGCATCCTCTTCGACGGCATCGACCTCGCGGAGCTGGAGTTCCGTTCCGTGCGCCGCCAGGTTGGGGTGGTGCCGCAGCACCCCTATCTCTTCGGCAGCAGCATCCGGGGGAACATCACCCTCTCGGACCCCACCCTGCCGCTCTCCCGGGCCGTGGAGGCGGCGAAGCTGGCCCACATCCACGACGACATCGTGGTGATGCCGATGGGCTACGAGACCATCCTCTCCGACGGCGGCGCCTCGCTCTCCGGCGGCCAGCGCCAGCGCCTGGCCCTCGCCCGCGCCCTGGTCCACCGGCCGGCCATCCTCCTGCTGGACGAGGCCACCAGCGCCCTCGACACCAGGACCGAGCGGGAGATCCAGCGCGAGCTGGAGGCCCTGCGCGCCACCCGCATCGTCATCGCCCACCGCCTGAGCACCATCCGCCACGCCGACCTCATCCTCGTCATGGACGACGGCCGCCTGGTCGAGCAGGGGCGCCACGAGGAGCTGATCGCCCTCGGCGGCGTCTACGCCAGCCTGGTGGCGGCGCAGGTGGAGAAGGAGAAGATGCAGGCGGCGGAGGTTTAGTCCTCCCCGCCGTCGTCGAATCCGCGACTTTTCCCCGTCTTCCTTGCACACCCGCCAAAAACACTGTAGAGTCTGCAAGCTCCCTCAAGGGTAGTTCGTTGTTGATCTCGCGAAGCATTGGTCGGTCTGATGTACGCCCGTCAGCGGTTCCTTCATTTATCCAGCATTCTCTGTAAAGGGACGTGTATCCTCTTGCTCGCCGCCGCCCTCGGGTGCGGCACGGGCTCGAAGTCGCTGTTCGGCGGCGACGTGGCGGTCCAGGTGTCGGCGGAGCCGGGGATCAACCAGGACAGCCCGGTGCCGGTCGAGCTGGTGATCGTCTTCGACAAGGACCTCCTGGCGCAGCTCACCGGCATGACCGCCCGCGACTGGTTCCAGAAGCGGGAGCAGATCCACAAGGACCATCCGGGCGAGGACGACCTCCTCACCATGAGCTGGGAGGTGGTGCCGGGGCAGAGCCTGCCGGAGTCCAGCCTCTCCTTCGGCTCCGGCGCGCGCGGCGGCCTGGTCTTCGCCGACTACTTCTCGGACGGCGCCCACCGCGCCCGCGTCGATCCTCACCAGAACGTCAAGATCCGCCTGATGACCGACGACGTCGCCGTGGAGCAGACGCCATGAGCGACGCCCGCCGCGATTTTCCCCCGATCGTGGAGGCCATCGACTGGCACGAGGGGATGCTGCTCGCCCCGCAGCACTTCCAGCAGCTCGCCCAGCGCCACGAGGGGATGCTCCATTACCACGCGGCGGCCCTCTCGCCGTTCCACTGGGGGGTGCTGCGGCTGCGGCTGGACGGCGCGGCGATCACTCAAGGGGTGCTGCGGGTGGAGGAGCTGGAGGCGGTGCTGCCCGACGGCCTGATCGTCTCGCGCGAGCCCGGCGATCCGGAGCCGCTGGAGGTCGACCTCCAGCCCCACGCGGGGGCGGTCGACGGCGGCGCGGCCACGGTGTTCCTGGCGGTGCCGGCCCGCCGCTCGGGGCTCTCGCCGCTCCAGGAAGACCTCCCGCGCTACCGCTCGGTGGAGGGCGGGCCGGTGGTGGACGAGTCGTCGGGCGAGGGGGAGGTGCTCATCCCGCGCCTGCGGCCCTGCCCGGTCCTGCTGGTGGGCGAGGCGCCGGCGCGGCGCTACAGCGCCATCCCCATCGCCCGCGTGCGCCAAGCCGATCAGAAGTTCCGGCTGGACGAGAGCTGGGAGCCGCCGTCGCTGCGCGTCCCCCTCGGCTCGCCGCTCGGCCGCATGGCCGCCGAGGTGGCCGAGCGGCTGCGCAAGAAGGCCGGGGTCCTCGCCGACCGCACCCGCGCCCGCGGGGTGGCGCAGCCGGCCCAGATGCTCGAGACCCAGATGATGATCCACAGCCTGATGGGCGCGCTGCCGCGGCTGGAGGCGGTGCTCGCCACCGGCCTGGCGCACCCGTTCGCCCTCTATCTCGCCCTCTGCGAGGTGGCCGGCCACGCGGCGGCGGTGGGGCACGGGCTCATCCCGCCGATCTTCCCGGCCTACGACCACGCCGACCCACAAGCCGCCTTCGCCCGCGTGCGCGACTTCATCCTGCGCGTGGCGAGCGAGGGGGTGAGCGAGTCGTACAGCCCGTTCCGCTTCTACTTCGAGCACGGCTTCTACAGCCTCGGCTTCGACGAGAGCTGGCGCAACCTGCCGCTGGTGCTGGGGGTGCGCGGGCAGGCCGGGATGTCCGAGGAGGAGACCGAGGCCTGGGTGGAGCAGAGCCTGATCGGCTCGCAGAGCCTGATCCCGGGGATGCGCGACCGCCGCGTGCTCGGCGCCAGGCGGCGGCGGATCGAGCGCGAAGGGGACCTGGTGCCGGCGGGCGGGGTCCTCCTCTTCGCCCTGGAGCCCGACCCCGAATTCATCCAGCCCGGGCAGGTCCTGCAGGTCTGGAACGCCGCCGACCGCGGCGAGACCCCGCGCGTGACCGAGATCGTCCTCTACGTGAAGGTGCCCCGATGAGCGCCCGGGCCGGCTTCGGTACCGGCGGCAACGGCGAGACGCTGCTGCTCGACCAGTTCCGCGACTTCTACCAGGAGGTGGTGCGCTGGAAGCGGCTGGCCGCCCGCGAGGGGGGAGCCCTCGCCGCGGTGTCGGCCGGCGGCGGCCCGGGCGGCGTGGTGGTGGCGGGGCCGGGCGCCTCGTCCAGCGCCCTGATGCTGGTCGGCGGCTCCGGAGGAGCGATGCCGCCGGCGCCGGCCGCCGCTCCGGCGGTCGCCCCCGCTACGGTCTGGCAGGCGCTGCTGGGCGTGCTCAGCCGCCAGGAGGCGGAGGTCCGGCGCTCGGGCGGCGAGTACGCGCTGGCGATCTACCGCCGGGCCCAGTACGTGATGGCGGCGCTCGCCGACGAGATCTTCCTCTATCTCGACTGGCCCGGCCGCGAGGCCTGGCGGACCAACCTTCTGGAGTTCAAGCTCTTCCAGACCTACCGCGCCGGCGAGGAGGTCTTCCGCCGCATCGAGGCCCTGCTGCGCACGCGCGACCCCGCGGACTCGGAGCTGGCCAAGATCTACCTGATGGCGCTGGCGCTGGGCTTCCGCGGCGAGCTGCGGGGGCCCGAGGCCCAGGCGCGCATCGACTGGTACCGGCGCGAGCTCTACACCTTCCTGACCCACCGCGATCCCGGCACCCCGCGCGAGCCGCGCTCGCTGTTCCCCGAGGCCTACCAGAGCACCCTCGAGACCTCCGGCGCCAGCCGCCGGCTCTCCGCGGCCCGCCGCTGGCTGCTCGCCGGGCTGGTGCTCGCGGTGCTCTGGATCGTCGCCCAGCACCGCGTCTGGATCGGCGTCGTCGAGGACCTGCAACCCCTGGTCGACAAGATCAACCAGGCCCGCTAGGAAGAGGACGCCCTTGGATCTGCTCGCCCCTCTCGCCCGCCATCTGCCGCTGACGCTCGCCGCCCTGGCGCTGCTGGTGCTGGTGATCGTGATCATCCTGGTGATCCTGGTCCGGCGCCGGCGGGTGCGGCCGGAGGAGGAGAGCGCGGCGCTGGAGCCCGCGCCGGCCGGCGCGGTGGTGGTCGACTTCCGCCACGCCGGCTCGCACCAGCGGCTCGGCGGCGCCTTCCGGCGGGCCCTGGCCGAGCTGCGCCGCCATCTGGGCGCCGGCGACAGCCGCTACCGTCTCCCCTGGTACGTGCTGCTCGGAGAGGAGGCGGCGGGCAAGGCGGGCCTCTTCCCGGCGAGCGGGCTCAACCTGCCCCTGGGGACGCCCGAGGAGCCGGCCCCCGACAAGGGGGACGGCTGCGCCTTCTGGTTCTTCGACCGCGGCGTGGTGATCGACCTGTCGGGCGAGTACGTGCTGGGCTCCTCCGGGCGCACCCCCAACGAGCGGGGCTGGCGGCACTTCCTCCACCTGCTGCGCGAGCAGCGGCCGGAGCGCCCGCTCGACGGCGTGGTCGTCGCCCTCCCCTGCGCCGAGCTGATCGGTACGGCCGAGGAGGAGGGGGCCCGGCTGGCGGCGGCGGCGGAGAAGGGGGAGGTCCTCTTCCGCCGGCTGCGCCAGGCCCAGGAGGCGCTGGGGATGAGCTTCCCCGTCTACGTGCTGGTGACCGGCTGCGAGAGCGTCCCCGGCTTCGAGAGCTACGTCTCGGAGGTGCCGCAACACCTGCGCGGCGACCTCTTCGGCTGGTCGAGCCCCTACGCGCCGGAGACCGCCTACCACCCCGAGTGGGTCGACGAGGCGTTCAGCCTGATGGGCGCGGGCCTCCACCGGGCCCAGATCGAGGCCTTCGGCGACCAGGCCGTGCTGGAGGACCCGGACGGCGTCTTCTGCTTCCCGGGGGAGTTCCAGCGGCTGCACGCTCCCCTGCGGGTCTATCTGAACCAGGTCTTCCGCGCCAGCGCCTACCACGAGCAGCTCCCCTGCCGCGGGATCTACTTCTGCGGCCGGCTGCCCGAGAGCGCCCACGGCGCCTCGTTCCTGCTCGACGCCGGCACCGTGGGCGGCTCGGTCTTCGTGCGCGACGTCTTCGACCGCAAGGTCTTCCCCGAGCACGAGCTCGCCCGCCCCACCACGCTGGCGCTGCTCCAGGGGGGGCGCCGTCTGCGGGGGCTGCAGGCGGCGGTGCTGACCCTGGCCCTGATCTCCACCCTGGGGCTCTGGTGGGGAGGCCATCATCTGCGCGCGCGCAGGGACAGCCTGAAGCCCTTCCTCGTGGACACCGCGACCGACCTGACGGCGGTCCTCAGGCAGCGGGAGGACCACGAGCTGCGGCGGAACAAATCGTTCCACCTGCTGGACGGGATGGCGAGCGTCGACGGCCGCTGGTTCGGCTCGGTGTTCCTCCCCAGCTCCTGGATCAGCCCGTTCAACGGCGACCTCCGGCGGGCGGTGGCCCGCTCCTACCGGGACATCATGATCCCGACCCTCTCCGAGGAGCTGGAGCTGGCGCTGGGCCGCATCGTCGACGCCGCGAAGCCGGTCAGCCTCGCGCGGCCCGTGGAGGATCGGCCGGCCTCCGATGCCGGGGTCCTGCCGACCGACCGCTTCCTGGCCCGGGACCGCGACGCGGCCGTCATCCCGGCGCCGGCGGACCTGCAGCCGCTCGAGAGCATGCAGGAGCTCAAGAGCATGGCCGCCTACGCCCAGAGCCTGCGCGACTTCGCGACCCACGTCAGCCTCTACGACCGGCTGTGCACGACCGAGAGCCTCCAGGACCTGGGCCAGGTGGTCCAGTTCCTCTTCAGCCGCGGCCTGCGCGAGGGGTTCTTCGAGAATGCCCAGCTCTACTCCCGCGCCCTCGCCCTGGTCAGCTACCAGCCCTTCGACGTCGAGAAGCATGTGGAGCAGACGCGGCGCCGGGAGCAGGAGCTGGGCGACGCCCTGTTCGGCCGCCTGTTCGACCGGAATCCCGTGGTGGCCGACGTGCGGGCCGCGGCCGACCTGGTGGAGGAGCTGTCGGACGGGGGAGGGAAGCCCGCGGAGGACCTGGTCCCGAAGCTGATCGAGCTGCGCGGTCACCTCAAGCAGGCCAGCGACGAGCTCGCCTCGCCCGAGCTCGCCTGGATGAGCGGCGAGACCCTGGACCTCGGCCCGTCCTGGCAGCAGATCCTGCAGGAGGCCCGCGGCAACACCTTCCTGGGCCCGGAGGCGGCCGACGATCTCAAGAAGCGCGGGGAGATCCGGTTCCAGCGGCTCCGCGGCGACCTCCTCGAGATCGAGACCCACCCCACCGGCCGGATGGTCCTGCGCGACGCCAAGAGCGGCCGGCTCGCCCTCTCGCCCGAGGCGAAGATGCTGGGCGACGCCCTCGAAGGCCTCTCCCGGGACGGCTTCGTCGGCGACGAAGCGGAGGGCGCGACGGCGGCGGCCCCCCTCACCCCGCGCGGGCGGGTGACCTGGGACACCCTCGTGCTGACCCAG
>JAICSG010001056.1 GCA_025937035.1 Thermoanaerobaculia bacterium
CCCAATACCCCGGCAGGATGCTGATCGAGATGGACGAGGGCGAGGGCCGGCCGAGCCGGTGGAACACCCTCCGGGCCTTACGGGTGCTGGACTGGTATTCGGCATGAGGCATCTTCGCCGGCCGGAGCGTTGAGGAGTGATCGCACCGCATGAGCGCCCGCATCCATCTCCGCCATCCCACGCTCACTGATGAAGCGGAATTCCTGGCCCGGGTCCAAGCCAGCCGGGCCTTGCATCATCCGTGGATGCATCCTCCCGCCACACCCGAGCGGTTCCGGAGCTATGTGCAGCGAATGCAGGAGCCGGCCAACCGTGGCTTTCTCGTCTGCCGGGCCGAGGACGGCGCCATCGCCGGAGTGATCAACATCTCCGAGATCGTCCTCGGAATCTTTCGCAGCGGCTATCTCGGCTACTACGCCTTCGCGGGCTTCGAGCGCAGAGGGCTCATGCGGGGGGGACTGCAGGGCGTCGTGCGGCATGCGTTCCGAAAGCTCAAGCTCCACCGCCTGGAGGCCAACATCCAACCGGGGAACGTGGCCTCCATCGCTCTCGCCGCGTCGTGTGGATTCTCGAAGGAGGGCTATTCCCCGCGATATCTCAAGATCGCGGGGCGCTGGCGGGATCACGAGCGTTGGGCGATTCTGGCTCCGTAAGACCCAGACACCAAAGCGCCCGCACGATACGGTCCTCCGCTCCTAATTTGACGTCGGAGCCACGTCGAGATCCCCATCCGCGAGCGGGCCGGTGCCATAAGCCACCCGCTTGCCGGTGCCGTCGAAGACCAGGAAGCTGACGACGTCGGGGGTACCCTGGACGGCCGCCCTCTTGTTGTTGGCGATCATCAGCCAGTAGCGGCAGCCGCGGACACCATCCGCCTGACAGCGGCCGTTGACGTAGAGGGTCGGCGTGTGCTTCCCCGTCGAGGTCATCTGCTCGAAAGAGGTCGAGGTGATCGTGCCCTGGACGATCGAGTCGGACATGCTGATGCCGGCGAACGTGAGGGTCCCCGCGGGGTAGCCGGACGCGGGATCACATTTGACCTCGAGCCGGACCCGGAAGGTGCCCGTGTGGGTGGAATCCGCGCGGCTCGCGATCTTGACGACCCCCTCGCCACGGGCGGCCGTCGCGTTGCAGACCTGAAGGGTTGGGATCTGCGGCTGCTGGGCCAGGGCGGCCCCGGCGGCCAGGACCAGAGCTGAAAAGACGGCGATTCTCATCACGTTCATGAAAATTCTCCTTTCACGACGTTGGGCGCCGCGAAGGAGCGGGATGTTACGGGGCCTCTCTGATAGCATCCCCGGCAGAGCTCCGAGCATGAATCGCCTCTGGATCCTCCCCGCCCTCCTCGCCGCCGCGGCCTGCGCCGAGGCTCATTCCCCGTCCTCGCGCCCGCGCCCCATCCCCATTCAGAGGATCTCCGAGGCGGACGGCACGGTGCCGGTGGGCGCCTTCGGCCTCGCTCAGGAGCGCTGGAAGGCGTGGTCTCTCTCCCACGGCGCGGCCAAGGCGGCGGGCGCCTCTCCCTTCGACGGGCGGATCTGGCAGGAGATCGGGCCCCGCAACATCGCCGGCCGCGTGCTCTCGGTCGCCTCCGATCCCAACGATCCCGACGTGCTCTGGGCCGGGAGCGCCGGCGGCGGCCTCTACCGGTCGGGGGATTTCGGACGGAGCTGGCGGCAGATGGGGGGCGATCACCTGCCGAGCCTCTGGATCGGCGCGATCGCGATCGATCCCAGGAATCCCCAGATCCTTTATATGGGGACCGGCGATCCGAACACCAACGTCCACGTTTTCGGAGGATTCGGGGGGCTGCTCAAGACCACGGACGGCGGCCTGACCTTCCAGAAGCTGCCAATCGCCGAGGGCGCGTTCTTCCGCACTATCGTCTCGGCGGCGGACTCGAATCTCGTCCTCACCGCGGGCAAGACCGGCCTCTACCGCTCGGCGGACGCCGGGGCC
>JAICSG010000901.1 GCA_025937035.1 Thermoanaerobaculia bacterium
ATCTGGCCGGTCCGCGGATCGAGGAGGGGGCATGAGCAAGAGAGGGCACGGGCAGATCCGCCGCAGCCAGGTCGTGACCACCTGGGGACCCGGCTCGCTGATCGATCTGCCTAAGGCTTCGGCGATCGTCGGCGGCCTCGACACCTGGCCCAAGCCGAGTCTGTTGGAAGAGATCCCCGAGCCCCGGCTGGCGCGCAAGCTGGAGCTCATGACCGGCGTGACCGCGCCGAAGCTGTTCGCGCCGCCTTCGGATGAGAACGATCCGGGCGCGAAGCCGATCGGCATCCGGGTCTGGCGTTTCCCGGAGTGGTTCGTCGTGCAGGAGAAGGCGGGCTCGGGAGGGGAGCGCAAGGGCTCGCGGCGTCTCGTCCCGCGCAGGGCCCTTGAGAAAGGGAAATTCGAGACTCTGGAAGTGGTCCCCACGCGTTTCGTGCGCGCCTGCCCCAAGGGTCACGTGGACGATCTGGACTGGCGTTACTTCGTGCATGGCGAGGAAGACCTCTGCCGGCGGCAGCTCTGGCTCGACGAGCGCGGCACGAGCGGCGATCTCGGCGATCTCTTCGTCCGCTGTGAATGTGGAAAGTCGCGGGCCCTGCTCGAAGCCACGTTCCTGGAGGTCAATCCATTGGGGACCTGCAACGGCGCGCGCCCCTGGCTGGGCCGGGGAGCCAACGAGCCGTGCAACCTGTACAGCCGGCTACTCATCCGGACCGCGTCGAACGCCTACTTCCCTCAGGTGGTGAGCGTGCTCTCCCTTCCGGACCGGGCGTCGGCGGTGGAGATGGCCGTCCGCGAGCTGAGGGATGACCTGTCCATCGTGACGAATGCGATGGAGCTCGCGTTCATGAAGAAAAAGTCGCACATCCTGGAAAAGCTGGAGCCCTACAGCGACGAGGAAGTGCTGGCCGCGATCCGCGAGATGAGCAACGGCAGCCTTGGCGACCGGCCGGTGAAGCAGGTCGAGTTGGAGGCTTTGCTGGCGGCTCCCGAGGGATTCGGCGACGACGTTCCGATCGATCCCAATTTTCACGTGCGCCGCCTGCCGGACCGCATCTGGCGCCGCTCGCCACAGAGCCAGGGAATCGAGGCCGTCTTCCAGCTCCACCGTCTGCGCGAGGTGCTGGCCCTGGCCGGCTTTACGCGATTCGAGGCCGTCACGCCGGACATCGACGGCGACTATGAGACCGACGTGGAGCGCGCCGCGCTGGCCGAGGAGCCCCGCTGGTTTCCCGCGGTCGAGAACCGGGGGGAGGGAATCTTCCTCCAACTCCGCGCCGCCGCGGTGAAGGGATGGCTCGAGCAACCGGGCGTTAAGGCCCGGCTCGACGATCTGTGCAAAGGGCATCAGCGCTGGCTGGAGGATCACAAGAACGTCCAGCGGAATTTTCCGGGCGGGCCCTACATCCTGCTGCACACCTTGTCGCACCTGCTGATCCAATCCCTTTCGATGCGATGCGGCTATCCCGCCAGCTCGATCCGCGAAAGGATCTACGCCGATTACCTGGCGGAGCGCTTCGGTATCCTGCTCTATACCGGCACCCCGGATGCCGAGGGGACGCTCGGCGGTCTGGTGCAGGAAGCGCGAAACCTGGAAGATCATCTCGCCGGCGCGTTGCGGCTGGCCGCCCTCTGCTCGAACGATCCCATCTGCGCCCAGCACGCGCCCGGTAAGAGCCTGGAGGGGCGCTGGCTGCAGGGCGCGGCCTGTCACGGCTGCACGCTGCTGGCGGAGACCTCCTGCGAGATGCGCAACGATTATCTCGACCGCGCGCTCGTGGTGCCGGTCCCCGGCCTTGCGGACGCAGCTTTCTTCCCGGCGCTCTTATGATCGAAGCTCTGCTCGACCTGCCGGGCCACATCCGCCAGCGTCTCGTCAGCGCCTTGGAGATGGGACTGCTCCCGCCGTCCTGCTCCGCGGACTTCCTCTCGTCCGCCCTGGGTCTGCGGGAAGGAAGCGAGGAGATCGCGGGTGCCCTGCGCGAGCTGGAGGCGATGGGAGTTGCCGGGCCCGCGGCCGGCGCCTGGCTCCGGACCGTGGAAAAAGCCGCTCTTCGTACGCCGAAGCCGGATCTCGTCTGGTCGGGCCCCGAGGTGCCGGGAGTGCATGCGCGCAACACCCGCTGCGTGGTCGAGGAGCTGATGGGAGCAGCGGAGCTTTCGGTCTGGGCGAGCACCTACGCGTTCTTCGACGGCCCCAAAGCTTTCGAGGTCCTGGCGCGCCGTATGGAAGAGAAGCCCGAGCTGCGGGTCACGCTGCTTCTGAATATCCAGCGGAAGTGGGGAGACACCACGGCAGCGGACTACGTGGTCCGGAAATTCACCGAGCGGTTCTGGACCAAAGAATGGCCCGGTACATTGCGGCCCCGGGTCTTCTACGATCCGCGCTCGCTCG
>JAICSG010001210.1 GCA_025937035.1 Thermoanaerobaculia bacterium
CCCTGGCGGCGGACCCCCTCCAGACCCTGCGGCCGGCGGCCCTCCCCGCCGCGGCGCTCGCCGGCATGGCCCTGCTGGGCCTGCTCCAGGCGGCGCCCCTGCCGGCGGGCCTGGTGGCGGCCCTCTCGCCCGGGCACGCCGCCCTCGAACGGCAGGCGGTGGCGCTGGGCTCGCCGGCCCCGGAGCGGCTGACCCTCGCCGTCTCGTCCACCCGGCGGGCGGCCCTGGGATGGGCGGCGGCGGCGGCGGCCTTCCTCGCCGGGGCGGTGGTGGGCCGGCGGCGGGAGCTCCGGCGTTGCCTTGCCGGGGCGCTGCTCGCCGGCGCCCTCTTCCAGGTCCTCTTCGGCGCCCGCGACTGGCTCTCCCGCGCCACCTCCCTCTGGGGGGTGGAGCTCCCCTCGGCGGTGCGCCTGCGCGGCACCTTCGTCAATCCCAATCACCTGGCGCTCTATCTGGAGATGGCCCTGCCGGCGGCCTTCGCCTGGGGCTGGTGGGCCGCTCGCCGGGCCCGGGAGGAGCCCCGCGCCGAGCGCCGGGTCGCCTTGGCGGCGCCGCCGGTCCTGCTCTGGCTGACCCTGTTCGCCGGCCTCTCCTTCACCGGCTCGCGGGCCGGCCTGCTGGCGGCGGTGGCCGCCGTCTCGGTTCAGGGATTGCTGGTGGCCCGGGAGCGCCGGCGCTGGTGGCTGGCACCCCTCGGGGCGGCGGTGGCGCTCGCCGGGGTCGCCGCAGTGGCGGCGATCGGCTGGCAGGAGGGGATGGGCCGCCTGCTGGCCACCTCGGCCGCGGACGTGAGCTGGGGCGCCCGCCTGCGGGAGTACGGGGCGGCGCTCGACCTCTGGCGGCGCTTCCCGGCCATCGGCACCGGGCTGGGCACCTTCCGCGATGCCTTCCCGCTCGTCCAGCCCGCCGGCCTCCAGGGCACCTGGTGGCACCCCCACTCCGATCCGCTGGAGGTGCTGGTGACGGCCGGGATCGTGGGGGCCGCGCTGCTGGCCCTGGGGCTCTGGGGGGTTACCGCGCGGATGGCGGCGGTGTTGCGCGACGGCGGGCGGTCCGAGGACCGCGCCGCGGCGCTGGCCGCTCTGGGCGTTCTGGTCTCGCTCGCCGTGCACGAGGGGCTGGACTTCGGGCTCTCCATGCCCGGCAACGCCGTCACTTTCGCGGTGCTGCTGGGCGCGGCGGGCGCGGCGCGGGTGCGCGAGCGCTCAGCGGAGCTCGGTCCCGCCCGGCAGGACCTGGCTGCCGTCGAGGCTCTCGAGCTCCAGGACGTGGAGGCCGCGCCCGAGCGGCGCCGCCACCCGAAGCGGCGCCGCCGCGGCGCCGGCAAGCGGCTGGAGGGGGAATTGCCCCACGGCCGTCCCGTCGAGCCGTAGCTCCACCAGCGCGCCGTTCGCCGGCGCCTGGTCGAGGGCCACCGTGAGCCCCGCGGCCGGGGCGGCGGTCAACATCTCCAGCCGGGCGGTCCCGCGGTGCCAGGTCCACTCCTGGGGCCCCCAGGAGCGCCGGGTGAGCGCGGCCAGCCGCGCCTCGGCCCGGCTGGCGCCGGCGGCGTCGCCGGCCGCCCGCGCCACCTCGTCCTGCGCCTGCCAGTAGAGCGGCTTC
>JAICSG010001119.1 GCA_025937035.1 Thermoanaerobaculia bacterium
CCCATGGCGTCGAAGTTCTCGACCGAGCAGACCACGATGGCGTTGTCCGCCACGTCGCGGATGACCTCCAGCTCGAATTCCTTCCAGCCGAGGACCGACTGCTCGACGAGGGCGGTGTGGGCCGGGCTCGCCTGGAGGGCGGCGGCCATGATCTCCTCCAGCTCGTCGCGGTTGTAGGCCACGCCTCCCCCCTCGCCGCCGAGGGTGAAGCTGGGACGGATGATCACCGGATAGCCGACCTCGGCCACGATCTCGCGGGCGTCCTCCAGGCTGGAGGCGTAGCCGCTCCTGGGCACCTTGAGGCCGACCTCCTCCATGGCCTGCTTGAAGAGGAGGCGGTCCTCGCCCAGGCGGAGAGCGTCGATGCCGGCCCCCAGCACCTCGACCTTGTAGCGGGAGAGGGCCCCCCGCTCTTCCAGGGCGATCGCCAGGTTGATCCCGGTCTGGCCGCCGACGGTAGGAAGGAGCGCATCCGGGCGCTCTTTTTCCAGGATTTTCTCGACCACCTCCGGCACCAGGGGCTCGACGTAGGTCGCGTCGGAGAGCTCCGGGTCGGTCATGATGGTCGCGGGGTTGGAGTTGACGAGGATGACCCGGTAGCCCTCGCGCTTCAGGGCACGGCAGGCCTGGGTGCCGGAATAGTCGAACTCGCAGGCCTGGCCGATGACGATCGGGCCGGAGCCAAGGACGAGGATGGAGCGGATATCGGTCCGTCTGGGCATGGCAGGGGGGGAGTGTATATCAGGAAGGTGGGAGGGTCTGGCACGAGATTGGCAATGGTGACAAAGCGGTTAGAAAGGAAGCGAAGGAACTATGAACGAAGCCAATCGCGAGCGACTGGAGATGCTGCTCAAGGGTCACGAGCAGATGCTGGAAGAGAAGCGGCTGCGCCCCGAGGGGGTGATCCGCCAGAACGACGAATTCCGCGAGCAGTTCAACCGGGCGGCCCGCTCGGTGATCGTGCCCGTGCTGGAGGAGATCAAGGACGTGATGGTCGGCAAGGTCGAGTCCGCCTCGATCTTCCACCGCTCCACGGCGGCCGGCCTGAAGGTGAAGCTGGACCGCTGGGAGGACTTCGACCGCTCCCTCTTCTTCTATTGCGACGACGCGACCCGGGTGGTGAAGGTCACCTACGAGGGGATCGGCTTCGGGTTTCTCGCCAACAAGATCCCGCTCGCCCAGCTCACCAAGGAGCTGGTCGAGGAGGAGACGATGCGGTTCCTGCGCCGCCTCTTCGGCCAGGAGCAGCTCCGCCGGCCCGCCGCGTCCGCGCCCGCGACCCCGGCCCCCAACGGCCCGCGCCGGCCGGTGTCGCCTTCGCTCGGGTACGAGCTCGTGCGGGTATGAGCTACTAAGGCCAGAGTGGGAACGTAGGGGCGGGGCTTGTCCCCGCCCTCTTTCCACGGCCGGCCCGCCCCCACCCGGGCGGGGACAAGCCCCGCCCCTACAACCTCTCCTCCAGCGGCCTTTTTAAAACAGGTACGTCAACCCCACGTTCGCCACCGTCCGCTCGCGCTGGTCGCCGTTGAGGTCTTTGTAGACCGGGACCTGGACGGCGAGGCGGCCGACGACCCCCTTGCCGAGATCAATGATCACGCGCGGGGTCACATAGAGGAGCCGGCCGCCGGTGTTGGGATCGAGGGTGCCGGCGGCGTCGATACGGTCCTCTTTGGCGTCGCGGAAATTGAGCTCGACGGCGGCGTCCCAGATCCGGCCCAGCTTGCGCTCGTAGCCGAGGTTGGCCAGGGTCGAATCGCCGTAGCGGTAGTCGAAGTCGTTCGTCCCCGCCCGGCGGACCTGCACCGAGCCGAAG
>JAICSG010000943.1 GCA_025937035.1 Thermoanaerobaculia bacterium
CCACGTTGGACGCGTCGAAGAACCAGAGGTAGCCGGTCTCGTCGGTGAGCTTCACCGCCTGGGCCGGACCCTGCTGGGAGCCGGTGTCGAACGTCGCCTCGACCTTGAAGCGCCCGCCGGCGCCCAGGCAGAGGGTGTTGGCGCCCGGGACGCAGGTGCCGGGGTTGGTGGTCGTCGACGGAGTCAGCCATTGGGCGATCGAGGCGAAGGTGCCCAACATGGCGCCATCGACCATGGAGTTGGCGGCGTCGCACCCCTCGTCGGCCTGCGCCGTCGGGCCGCACGATCCGGTAAGCTGACCCACGACCTTGCCGTCCGACCGGATGTCGGGCGATCCCGAGCTCCCCTCGAAGATGCCGCCCAGCGACCGGATGCTGTAGAGGAAATTCGGCCTTTTCGTATTGGAGCACGTCGGGCTGGTCGTCGTCAGCGTGGTCACCGAGTAGCCCATGGAGATCCCCAGCGGATGGGACAACCGATAGAGCTGGGTGCCATCCGCCACCGCCGCGCTGGACACGCCCAAGAGCCCGCGTCCGGGAGGGAGGCTGGGGAGGCGCACGAAGGTGAAATCCGTCGCCGCTCCGGTGGCGAGCAGGGTGGAGCCTGACGTCCGGGGGAGGCTCCCCGGGTCCGGCGCGGTGCCGTTGCAACTCATCGAGATGTAATCGAAAAAGGCTTCCAACGTGGAGGCCGCGGTCTGGGTGGAGAAGCAGTGATGGGCCGTCAGCAGGTACGGAATCGTCGTGGAGTCGTCCGTATCGTTCAGGAGGCTCCCCGAGCAACTGTAGGCCACGCCGGCATCCACAAACTCCAGATAGGCGTCGGCGTGCTTGAAGATGTCCATGAAGCTCAGGGCCGTGGCGTCGTAGCAAGCGGCGTCCTTGGCACAGCTGAAGTCTTCCTTGGTCTGATAGGCGCCGAGGACGGGGCTGCCGTCCGGATTGAGCTGGAACAGCTCGAGCACCTTGTCGATGGTGAAGCCCTGGCCTTCGATCGCCCCCTCGGGCAGGCGGACCTCGAACCGGATGGCCGGCCCCGCCACGCTGGGAGTCCAGAGCTCGTCGCCTGAGAGGACCGCGCCGGGCTCGAACGTCACCTCCTCCTTGCCGTCCCCGTCATAGACCCACATCCGGGTGCCGGCCGGCAGATGGACGTTCGAAAGATGAAGCCGCAGCCGGTGCGCGTCCGCGACCCGCAGCTCCGTCCCCCAGACCACGCCGCCCGAGGGGGGCACCAGCAGGGCGCCGCCCGCGAGCTTGTCCGGCTGCCGCTTCAGAAGGTCCGCCGTGAAGCGGACGGCCTTCGGCGCCGGAAGAGGACGGGCGAAGCCGTTCCTGGCCGGCAGGCTCCCGGAGCGGTTCCAGGCGGCGATCGCGTCCAACTGATCCCCCGCCCCGGCCGACGCCGTCTTCAGCGTGGCGAGCGGCGGCAGGTCCCGCGTCTCCGCCAGCCGGAGGGCCTTCGGAGCCGTCTCCTTGGCGGGAGTGTTCGGAAGCTGGACCGGGTTGATCTCGACCGCGAGGGCGGCGGCGGGGACGAGTGTAAGGGCCAGGACACAGGCCGGCCAACGCACCATGAGGTACCTCCTTCCTGACTACGGGAAGGAACTGTACCAGGGGTTGGCCGGCTCAGTTGTTAACGTCCTGTAAGAAAGGAAACCTTTTCTCTACGCGTACAGCCCCCGCATCCGGTGCATCGCGGCCACCCGCGAGATGGCCAGCATGTAGGCGCCGATCCGCATGCTCACGTTGTGCGTCTCGGCCATCCCGGCGACTTCTTCGAACGAGTCCCGCATGATCTTCTCCAGCCGCTCGTTGACCAGGGCCTCGGGCCAGAAGTACCCGGCGCGGTCCTGCACCCATTCGAAGTAGGACACCGTCACGCCCCCGGCGTTGGCCAGGATGTCGGGGATCACGTAGACCCCCTTCTTGTCCAGGATGGCATCGGCCTGCGCGGTGGTCGGGCCGTTGGCCCCCTCGCAGATGATCTTCGCCTGAATCTGCCCGGCGTTCTTGCTCGTGATCACGTTTTCCAGCGCCGCCGGCACCAGCACGTCGCACTTCAGCGTGAGCAGCTCCTCGTTGCTGATCTGCTCGCCTTTCTTGTAGTTGTTGAGGAATTTTCCCCCGCCCGTCCACTTGAGGCAGTCGGCGATGTCGAGCCCCTTGGGGTTGTAGATCCCGCCGCTCTTGTCGCTCACCGCGAGGATCTTCATCCCCGCCTCGGCCATCAGCCGCGCCGCCGTGGAGCCGACGTTGCCGAACCCTTGCACGACCACGGTCGCC
>JAICSG010000616.1 GCA_025937035.1 Thermoanaerobaculia bacterium
GAAGGCCGGCTGGGTGTCGTCCAGGGATGAGTCCGCCGTGAGGTTCCGGGGGTTGCTGCCACCGATCCGCTGCGAGTAGATGTCCAGGTTCCCCGGCGAGGTCTCCTTGACGTAGACGAATTCGTTGCCCTTGGGCGCCACACTGGGGAAGGTCTCGCTCCCCTCCTGATCGGTCAGCCGGGTGAAGGTCACCTGCACCGGCGCCGGGGCGGCCGGCCGGCCGGGACGCGACAGGAAATAGACGGCCGCGATCAGCGCCACGATCCCTGCCGCAGCCAGGCCCCAGACCCACGGCGGGGTCCGGCGAGGGGGAGGCTGCGCTCCCACGATCCAGGTGGTGGCCGTCGCACCGCCTTGCAGGGTGCGCAGGTCCGCGATCGCCTCCTCCACCGATGGGTAGCGGTCCTCGGGTCGCTTGGCCATCAGCCGCTCGACGATCCGCGCCAACTCGGGGGGCGCCTCCGGCCGCAGCTCGCGCACGGGCTGGGCGGTCTCGTGGAGGATCGAATAGATCACCGCCTGCTCGCGCTCGCCGCGGAACGGCCGCCGGCCGGTCAGCATCTCGTAGAGCACCACGCCGAGCGACCAGAGGTCGGCGCGCGGATCGACCTCGTCCCCCCGGGCCTGCTCGGGGGACATGTAGGCGGGGGTGCCGGCCGAGGAGCCGCTGCGCGAGATCGCGGCCGACCCCGCCAGCTTGGCGAGGCCGAAGTCGAGGATCTTCACCACGCCGTCGCTGGTGAGGATCAGGTTCGCCGGCTTGATGTCGCGATGGATGATGCCGTTGCGGTGGGCCTTGGCGAGGCCGCGGGCGATCTGGAGGGCGACGTCCACCGCCTCCTCGACCGGCAGGGGCGCCCGCTCTATCCGGCGGCGCAGGGTCTCGCCGTCGTAGCAGGGCATGGCGATGTAGAGGCGGCCGTCCGCTGCCTCCCCCATCTCCAGGATGGTGCAGAGATTGGGATGGTCGAGGCTCGACGCCGCCCGTGCCTCCTGCTCGAAGCGAAGCTTGGCCTCCCGGTCGCGGGTCAGCTCCGGGGGGAGGAACTTGAGGGCGACGGTCCGCGCAAGGCGCGTGTCCCGCGCCTTGTAGACCACGCCCATGCCGCCGCCCCCCAGGATCTCCAGGATCTCGTAGGGGCCGACCGTCTGGCCGTGGAGCCCTTCCCGTGTGTCCAGCTCCGGCAGCGGCGGGGGCGGCATGGGGATCTCGACCACCGTGCGGTCCGGGTCCGAGGCGCGGGACGGAGTGGCCAGGCTGGCACTGAGCCGCCGCAGCCCGGCGCTCATCTCGTCCATGGTGGCGGTACGGTCCTCCAGGCGTTTCGCCAGGGCCCGCTCGACGAGCCGCTCGAGGGCCGGCGGCACCCCGGGGCGGAGCGCGGCCATGGGCCGCTGGGCGCGCCGCAGGATGGCCTTCACCGTCTCGGTCTCCGACTCCGCCTCGAAGGGGGAATGGCCGGTGATCATCTCGTAGATCACCACCCCCAGCGACCAGACGTCGGTGCGCGGGTCGGGCTCCTCCCCATGGAGTTGCTCGGGGGACATGTAGCCGGCCGTGCCGACCGTGGTGCCGGCGCGGGTGAGGCGGGACTGATCGGCGAGCTTGGCGATGCCGAAGTCGACCAGCTTCACCCGGCCGTCGGGGGCGACGATGACGTTGGCCGGCTTGACGTCGCGATGGACGATCCCCCGGCCGTGGGCGCGGGCGAGGCCGGCCGCGATCTGCTCGGCGATCTCCACCGCCTCCCCCACCGGCAGCGGCCCGCGGGCGATGCGGTCGCGCAGCGTCTCCCCCTCGCAGAGCGCCATGGCGATGAACAGGGCGCCGTCCGGGGTCTGGTCGATCTCATAGACCGTGCAGATGTTGGGATGGTCGAGCGCCGAGGCGGCCCGGGCCTCACGGATGAAGCGCCGCTTGTGCTCCTCCGAGGAGCCACGCTGGGAGGAGAGGAACTTGAGCGCCACCGGCCGGTCGAGCTTGAGGTCGATCGCCCGGTAGACCACGCCCATGCCGCCCCCCCCGAGGCGATCGAGGATCCGATAGTGGGAGACCGTGCTGCCGATCAACGGGAGCCTTCCTGGCCTGAAGAGCGAATCGAGAGGCCGGCGCCAGCCTGCTCTGGGGTCGTTTGGCGCCGCAGTCTACCAGAGCTCCCCCTTGCCCCTACCCCTTCGCTCCCGGAATCCCACCCGGGCAGGTGGTGCGCGGAGCGCGGGACTGGTGCAAATTTTCATCAAGGCATCCAAGCCGGATGTCCCGCAGATCGAGAGGAAGAGACCATGAAGGACCTGCGAGTCCGCGACTTGATGTCCGACCACGTCATCAGCGTCCACCCCGGAGATAGCGTCGACAAGGTCTATGACGCGATGACCGAGCTCGGCATCCGTCACATCGCGGTGATCGACGACGAAGGCGACCTGGTGGGGCTGGTCTCGCACCGCGACCTGCTGCGGCACGCCCTGATCGAGCGCTCGGACCTGCCCTTCTTCATTCAGCGGGCGGTCCTGCGCCGGACCCGCACCGAGGAGGTGATGACCTCCGAGATCGAGACGGCCGAGCCCGACCTGCCGCTCGCCGAGGCGGCCCGGATCATGTTCGAGAACAAGCTCGGTTGCCTTCCTGTGACGGAGGGCTGGCGCGTGGTGGGCATCCTCACCGAATCGGATTTCGTGAAGTACTTCACCCGCAGGCACGCCAACGACAACGGGCTGCCGAACTGAGAAGGCCTACGCGATCCTCCTCCCCCGCAGCAGATCCAGGATCTGCCGGCCGTCGGTGGCGTACCCCTCGGCGCTCCGCGGCAGGGGGAGGAGGTTGACCAGCAGCACCACGGCCGCGCAGGTGATGTTGGCGCGGACGTAGACGCCGAAATACCCGGCGTCGCCGAGCGCCCGGCCCACCCCCAGCACCGCCGCCACGGCGAAGAGGTTCGCCAGCGGGCCGGCCACGCAGACCGCGAGGTCCCGCCCCCGGGTGCGCCGCCGCGAGCTGAACCAGACGTTTCCCCCGAACAGCCAGCGCCAGTCCTGTGTGGCGCCGACCGTCCGCTGGCCGCCGGCCCACTCCACGGTCAGCGGTCCCAGGATCAACCGCCGCGGCGTATACCGCACGCCGCGCACCGCGGTCAGGTGCCCGAGCTCGTGAAGGCCGATATGGAAGAAGCCGACCAGCCAGTAGAGGATGATCTGCCAGGAGGGGCCCTGCCGCCACCAGCTCAGCGCCGCCAGGACGAGGGTGAGCCCGCAGAACAGCGGGAGAGGACGGGCCCGGCGGTCGAGAAAGGCCCGGACCCGCTCCCACAGAGCGGTGGTCCAGTCCCTCCCCACGAATCCCCGCCCTATCAGGTCGATCCCGAACAGGGCCATGCCGACGCCCAGGGGAAAGATGATCAGCAGCAGCACCACGGCCGCGCAGGTGATGTTGGCGCGGACGTAGACGCCGAAATACCCGGCGTCGCCGAGCGCCCGGCCCACCCCCAGCACCGCCGCCAC
>JAICSG010000776.1 GCA_025937035.1 Thermoanaerobaculia bacterium
GGCTGTTGGTGGAGGCGTAGGCCTCGGCGCCGAAGGTGGCCCGGTAGACCGGCCCCTGCAGCGCCAGCAGATGGGCGGCGGCGATCCCCCACGTCCGATCGTTGCCGTCGCTCAGCGCCGAGCGCCCGCCGCCCAGGCGCGCGTCCCACCGCGTGCCGGCGTTGTAGGAGAGCCCGGCGTCCCAGGTGTCGGCCACCAGCCCCTCGGCCCGCGCCCGCAGCGGCAGGTCCCGCCAGGCGTCCCGGGCATAGCCGAGATCGGCCCGCCAGCGGTCGTCCGGCAGCAGGGCCGCCCGCGCCTCCAGGGCCGGACCGCGCCCGAAGTCCCTCCGGCCGAAGTCCCAGGCCACCTCGCCGCTCAGGCTCAGCCAGCGGTCCGGGCGCGCCGAGAGCCCCAGATAGGCTTCCCGCACGTCGCCGGCCGAATAGCGCTGATCCTCCGAGCGGCTGCCGAAGCCGCCGGCCGCCAGCCGTGTCCGGGTGCCGAGCGGCAGGCTCGCCTCCAACTGCGTCCACGCCTCCCCCAGCCCGCGGTCCGACGTGTCGTAGCGCCCCTCCAGCCGCGCCTCGGGAGCGAGTTGGGTGTGGATGTCCCGCCACAGCCGCTGCGCGTGGATGTTCTCCGGATAGAGCGCCACCAGATCGTCCGCCTCGCGCCGGGCGGCGGCGAGATCCCCCAGCGACGCCAGGGCGCCGGCCCGCGAGATGCGCGCCGCCGGGTTGTCCACGCGGGGCACGTCGAGCGTGGTGCGGGCGATCACCTCCTCCACCGACTCCAGGCCGCGCCGGGGCCACCCCTGCCAGAGATAGGCGGTGGCCAGCCCCTCGCGCACCCGCCGGTCTCCCGGATGCTCGCGGAACAGGCCCTCGAACAGCTCCTGCCCCTCGGCGGTGCGGTCCGCAAACAGCAACAGCCACCCGCGCTGGATCTCCGCCGTGAGCTCCTGTCCGGGGACCTTGGCCAGCCGCTCCAGGGCGGTCTCGGCGTCGCCGTAATGCCGCTGCTCGATCGCCGCCCAATAGATGCCCAGCCAGGGCTCGGGCGCGTTGGCGCGCTCCGCGGAGAACGAGCGGTAGAGCGCCTCCGCCTCCGCCGGCCGGTGCAGGGCCAGATAGGCGTCGGCGGCGGCGTTGCGCAGCCAGTAGGCGGCGCCGTCGTGAGGGATCGCCGTCTCCCACAGCGCCACCGCGTCCGTCATGCGGTCGGCCAGCCGATAGGCGAGGAGCAGATCGCCGGTGGCCCGGGCGTCCCCGGGGTCCTTCTTACGCATGGCCTCCAGGGAGGCGATGGCCGCCTCGGCCTCATGGCGCCGCTGGGCGGGATCGAACACCGGCTCGGCCCACCCCCAGCGGATGTGGCGGGCGGCGAGATCCCCGGCGATCTGATGCGAGAGGGCGGCTCCGTCCGTCCCGGCCAGCGCCGCCGGATGCTCCTTCACGAAATCGGCCGCCGCCTGCGGAGCCCCCGCGTCGGCCAGATCGAATGCCGCCAAGCGCGCCACGCCGGCGTCGTCCGGGCGCGCCCGCAAGATCTCCAGCCGGTCCAGATAGGCGCCCATGGGCTGCCCATGGGCCGCCCGCAACCGCGCCCGCTCCGCCCGCGCCTCCAGGTCGTCCGGCCGCGCGGCCAACCGGGCATCGAGAGCCGCCATCGCCGTCTCCGGGCCCTCCGCACCGAGCAAGGCTACGCCCGAGGCACCCCAGACCCCCATCGCCAGAGCGGCGGCCAGGCGTCTGGCCGTCATGGCTCTGCCTTTTCGGGACCGGCTACGGCGATATCAATCACCACGACTCTGGATCTCCTGGCCGGCTCTCCTGAAGCACGAGTAGGAAAAAGCCTGTCCGGCTCTGATCGATGAGTTTTAAATTTTATTACAGGAACAAAACGCGCGCAATGGCAAGCCTTTGGCGGGCAATCAAAAATAAATCGATCAACTTGAATGATCGAATATCACAATGGAATCCGGCCCTCCGCCATGCCCATGGACACCTCGCCCACCTCGCCCGTATAAACACACGAAGGCCCGGAGCGAGGCCCATGCCCTCGCCCGAGAGCCGCGGAGCCCGCGGCCGGAGCCCGGAAACTGACCGTCAGGCCGCCGCCGTCAGGTTTCCCCCAACCTCCTGGGCGTTTGCCCGAAGCTCCAGAGCCTTTCCCCGGCCGCCAGACGCCAACGCCCCATCCGGCTGGCCTTCCGCCCCTTCAGAAAGGTCGTTTCCCCCCAGCACGGCGGCGTTTCCCCCTCGCCAAGCGGCCTTTCCCCCGACCTCCTGGACGTCCGCCCCAACCGCACCCACGTTCGCCCTCGCGGCGTGAGCCGTGCACGCCGCGTCGCGAGAGGCCGCGGAAGCCTCCTCGACCTGTCCGAGACGATCCGCCGCAACCGCCGCCGGATCGCCGCTCCTCCGCCGTGGCCGGCGGCGGAGCCGGATTCCGAGCCCGACAACCCGCGCGTCTTTCCGCCCGTACCAAAACGCGGCGCAGTCCCGGATACTCCGCGCGTATACCCTCCCGCGGGAGATCGTGGCGCCCAACGCCTCGGTCGCGATCTTCCGTTCCATCCCATAGAACCGCTGCTGCTGCTTGAGCCGCTTGATCTCGGCGATCTGCGCCTCGAGCTCGTCCGCCCTGGCCAGAGCGAGCGGAGGCAGGACCTCGGCGTGCTTCCGCACGGCGGCCAGAGTCTCTTCGAGCGCGGCGACCTCCTGGGCATAGGACAGCTTGGGCATGGCCCCTCCTTTCCTGAGGAGGTATACGGAGGAGGGGCGGGGAGCGTCTCGGCTAACAAATCGGCGTCTCTTGGGGGCTGATTCCGCGGGTGGTATTCTTGGGAGTATCTCCTCTGCCCGTCTTCTACTTA
>JAICSG010001243.1 GCA_025937035.1 Thermoanaerobaculia bacterium
CGACAAGTACTACATGCTGATGATGTTCCCCTACCCGTCGGGAGACCGCCTCCACGTCGGGCACGGGCGCAACTACATCCTGGGCGACGCCCTCTACCGCTTCCTGCGGATGAACGGCAAGCGGGCCCTCAACCCGATGGGCTGGGACGCCTTCGGCCTGCCGGCCGAGAACGCCGCCATTCAGCGCGGCATCCACCCACGAGACTGGACGCTGGCCAACATCAAGGTGATGAAGGAGCAGTTCAAGCGCTGGGGAATCCTCTACGACTGGTCGAAGGAGATCGCCTCCTGCTTCCCCGACTACTACCGCTGGAACCAGTGGCTGTTCCTGCGCATGCTGGAGAAGGGGTTGGCCTACAAGAAGATGGCGCCGGTCAACTGGTGCCCGAGCTGCCGCACCGTGCTCGCCAACGAGCAGGTGGTGGACGGCGCCTGCGAGCGCTGCGGCACGCCGGTGGTCCAGAAGGACCTCGAGCAGTGGTTCTTCCGCATCACCGGCTACGCCGACCGCCTGCTCGAAGGGCTGGACCGGCTGGAGGGGTGGCCCGAGAAGGTCAAGGTGATGCAGCGCAACTGGATTGGCCGCTCCGAGGGGGCGGAGATCCGCTTCGCCATCCCGTCCCTGGGGGAGACGGTCACCGTCTTCACCACCCGGCCGGACACGCTCCACGGCGCCACCTTCCTGGTGCTCGCCCCCGAGCATCCGTTCTCCGCGCGCCTGATCGCCGATCACCCGGACCGGGCGGCCCTTGAGACCTGGATCGAGGCGGTGCGCAACACGCCGCGCATCCAGCGCTCGGCCGAGGAGACCCCCAAGGAGGGGCGCGACACCGGGGCCAAGGCGGTCAATCCGGCCACGGGCGAGGAGATCCCCATCTGGCTCACCAACTACGTGCTCCCGGAGTACGGCACCGGGGCCGTGATGGCGGTGCCGGCGCACGACGCCCGCGACCTCGCCTTCGCCCGCCAGGAGGGGCTGCCCATCCGTCTGGTCTACCATCCGGAGGGCGACTCCGTCGATCCGGCGAGCCTGACCGAGCCGATTCTGCACGAGGGGGTGATCCGCAACGCGCCGCCGTTCGACGGCGCCGTGGACGGCCCCGAGACGATCGGCCGCTTCATCGCCTGGATCGAGGAGCAGGGCTGGGGCAAGGGGCAGGTGGCCTACCGCCTGCGCGACTGGCTGATCTCCCGCCAGCGCTACTGGGGGACCCCTATCCCGGTCCTCTACTGCGAGAAGGACGGCATGGTGCCGGTGCCGGACGGCGAGCTTCCGGTCGAGCTCCCCTACGACGTCGAGTTCACCGGCCGCGAGGGGAACCCGCTCTCCCGCTCCAAGTCGTTCGTGGAGACGAAGTGCCCGAAGTGCGGCGCCCCCGCCCGGCGGGAGACCGACACCATGGACACCTTCGTCGACAGCTCCTGGTATTACCTGCGATACCTCTCGCCGCGGGACGAGACGCGGATGCTCGATTCCGCGATCGCGGACCGCTGGATGCCGGTCGACCAGTACATCGGCGGCATCGAG
>JAICSG010000704.1 GCA_025937035.1 Thermoanaerobaculia bacterium
CGCGCCCGGCGTGCCCGGGCGTGCCGGGCCACGTTGGACAGCATCTCCTGGGCCATCCGGAAGAGGGTCTCCGGCGTGCCTGGAGGGACCCGGTCTTCCGGGACCGGCTCTCCCAGATCCAGCGCGACCTCGGCTCCGGTCCGGTATCCCAAGGCTTCGCACTGCTCGCGCAGCGCCTCGATCAGCCCGGCCATCCCCAGGGCCTCCGGCCGGAGCTGATGGAGCATCGCCTGCATCTCCACCATCGCCTCGCGGGCCGAGCGGCGGACGTCCGCCAGCGCCTTGCGGGCCCCCTCGGGATCTCGCTCCCAGCGCTCCTGGGCGGCGGCGGTCCCCACGTTGATGCTGAAGAGCTGCTGCTTGATCGAATCGTGGAGGTCCCGCGCTAGCCGGTTCCGCTCCTCCTGGGCGGCGGCCTCGGCCGTCTGCCGCAGCAGGCCCTGCCGGATCTCGTCCGGGATCTTGAGGGCCGCGATCTCGGCCTCCACCTCCCCGGGCCGCAGCGGCCGGCGCGCCAGCCAGACGAGAGCCGCGGCCATGGCGAGCGCGATCAGCATCAGGACCCACCCCACCCAGTCGCCATCGAACGCCACCTGCTCCGCGAGGAACATGAAAGCGATCAGACCGTTGGCGAGGCTCAACCCGAGAGCCAGCCGCCGGACCTCCCCTACCAGGGAGCCCAAGCCCTGGAGAAGGAGCGCGAGGGCCGATCCCGCCAGGGCGATCGCCACGACGTGGACCAGCGCCAGCGATTGATAGGGCTCGCCGATCGCGTACCTCACCGGCAGGGAGAGGGGAGGGTTGAAGGCGATCGTGATCCCGGCGGCGGCCAGGAGGAGCGCGTTGGTGAAGACGAGCCGGCGGAGCGTTTTCATGGGAGCAGTCTACGGAGAGGCCCGCCCCCCGTCATCGCCCGAAGGGTGGATTTTTCGCTCCCCCGAACGGGGGAGGCCCAGGCTGTGGCAGAATCTCGGCCTCGAAGGAGGGGTCCGTTTTGCGCAGAGTCGGAATCTTCGGCTGGGGCCTCGTGGCGCCCCGCTCACCCAATATCGAAGCCTTCGCGGCGAACCTGGCGTCCAACGGGAGCTGGCTCGGGCCGTTCAACGGCTTCGGCCCGGACAACTTCCTCGTGGGCGTCCCCGAGTTCCAGTTCTCCGACTACCGGGACTGGATCGCCTCCCGCTTCCCCCCCGCCCGCTTCCACCAGCTCGAGGAGAAGATGGACCTGCCGGTGCTCTATGCCATCGGCTGCTTCATCCAGGCCCTGGGGCAGAACCCCGGGCTGGAGGAGGAGCTGCGGGCGCTCGGCACCGCCGCCCACATCTACATGGGCACCGGCATCGGCTGCGTCCAGACGGTCGCCAACTGCACGCGCTCCCTCGACCGCGGCCAGCGGCGCTGGGACCGCTTCTGGGCCGAGCGCAATCCGGCCTTCCGGAATCGCGGGGAGGCCGCGGAGGGGGCGCCCCCCGATCCGGACACGGTCGCCGATCCCGAGGACCGCTACGAGGCCGAGTCCGCCTGGCTGCACTACTGGGCCGCCTCGTGCCCCGATCTCCAGGAGTACCTGCGCGAGCTGGCCGAGATCGAGGGGCTGAACGTCCAGGGGGACATCGAGAAGGGGAAGGTGAGCGTGCTCAAGGAGAAGCAGCGCCGCCTGCGCGCCCTCCACGAGAAGTGGCAGGAGCCCACGCCCCCCTGGCAGTCGGTGTCGCCCAACTTGGTGTGGAACATCTGGAACACGCCGGCGGCGCAGATCTCGATGATGGGCCACATCAACGGCCTCGCCTTCGCCCCGGTGGCCGCCTGCTCGACCTTCGGCGTCTGCCTGAAGCTGGGGATGGACGCCATCCGGCGCGGGGAGGCCAAGGCGGTGGTGATCGGCGCCACCGATCCGCCGCCGCTGGCGCTGTCGGTCGGCGCCTTCTACTCGGCGCGGGTGATCTCGGCCGACGCCGCGGTCTCCAAGCCCCTGACCGGCCTGCGGGGGACCCACGTGGCCGGCGGCGCGGTGCTCTGGATCCTGGGGGATCTGGACTACATGCGCGAGAAGGGGCTCAAGCCCCTGGGGATGGAGCCGGTGGCGGTGGGCGTCAGCTCGGATGCCGACCACATCATCACCCCCTCGATCCACGGGCCGACGATGGCGATGCAGAACGCCTTCGCGGAGAGCGGCATCCGGCCGGAGGACCTCGCCACCTGGGACCTCCACGCCACCGCCACGCCCGGGGACTTCCGCGAGGTGGAGACCCTGCGCGGCATGGTCCCGGAGTCGGTGGTGGTGACCGCCCGCAAGGGGATCTTCGGCCATGGCATGTCGGCCGGCGGCGGCTGGGAGCTGACCGCGCAGTACCTCGGCTTCGAGCGGGGCCAGCTCTTCCCGACCTCGCTGCGCCGGGACGAGCTCAACCGCGAGATCGCCGGCATTCACGACCTCTACGTCTTCGACGAGCCCTGCCCGGCCAACAAGGGGGTCGCCGGCAAGCTTTCAATGGGGATCGGCGGCATCAACGCGTGCGTGATCTCGCGGCCGTTGTGAGAGCGGCCCCCGCGGACGCGCGACACCCCGGAGCGCTCCCGCGCGAGGACGAATCCCTCTTGTGATGCTGCCCTCCCCTTCCGCCGCCCGGCGCTCCGTCTCTGAGACACGCGCGATCGGAGGGGAGGGACGGCGAGCCCGTCTTGCGACACGCGCCAGCGCTCCGGTGTCTCTCCCCTTCAAGTCCGCCATACAGCCCCCTCGAATTGCGCAGCGCCCCTCTCGAATTGCGTCACGCCCCTCGCGGGGGCGGTGATGCAATTCCAGGTTCCCGTGTCGCAATTCGCGGGGGCAGTGACGCAATTCGGGAGGGGCCACACCGCCCCCTGGAATTGCGTCGCGCAATTCGAGAGGGGAGCTTCGCAATTCGCGGGGGCGGTATCGCAGAACGGGAGGGCGCTGACGCACAAAGGCTGGGCGCGGGCGTAGCAGCCGTTCGTGCTGTCGCAATTCCCTGGGGCGGAGGCGTGGAGAGCGAGGGGAGATCCCTGCTCACCCCTTGCCCTTCGAGCCCCCTCTCTCCCGGTGAGGGAGGGTGGGAGGGGACGGGAGAGACTCTCATGCCGCAAGCGTCACCCAAGAG
>JAICSG010000735.1 GCA_025937035.1 Thermoanaerobaculia bacterium
CGGCGGCGAGAGTCTCTTCGAGCGCGGCGACCTCCTGGGCATAGGACAGCTTGGGCATAGCCCCTCCTTTCAGAGGAGGTTTACGGAGGAGGGGCGGGGAGCGTTGGGGGGGCCAGGGAGGGAGAAAACTCACTTCCCCATCATCGTCCCCATCCCCGCCATCAATTCCGCGTAGACCTCGATCCCATCCCACAGGTTTTGCAACCTTAAATTCTCGTTGATCCCGTGCTGGTTGTTGTCGTGGTTGACGATGGGGACGCCGATCATCGGGACTTTCAGGATGTCGGTGAAGGTGGACATGGGAACGCTGCCGCCCAGCATGGGAGCCTGGACGATGGGGCCTCCGGCCGCCCGTTCGACGAGCGTGGCCACGGCGCGGGAGACCGGCAGGCTCATGTCCGTGCGGTGCGCCGCGTAGTCGAGCGACCAGGCGATGCGGGCCACTTTTGGAAAGGCTTTCAGGGTCTCTTTGTCCGGCGCCTCGGTGATCAGGTGCCAGCCCTTGGCGCGCAGGAAGGCCTCGACCTTGTCTTTCACTTTTTGCGGCGTCTGGTCCGGCACCAGGCGGAAGTCGATCGAGACCTGCGCCTCGGTCGGGATGGCGTTCGCGGCCCCCTCCCCCACCTCGGCGGAGCGCAGGCCGCGCACGTTCAGCGCCGGGTCCATCAGGCGGTCCTGGAGACGGGCCCCCTTCCCCTCGGTGCGGCCGAGGCCGAGCTCGTCTTCCAGCGCGGCCTCGACCGGCGGCATGAGGGCGATCGCCTGCTTCTCGGCCACGGTCAGCGGCCGGACGTCGTCGTAGAAGCCGGGGATCAGGATGCGCCCCTCCTCGTCGCGCATCTCCGCGATCAGATGGGCGAGCTCCACCGCCGGGTTGGGCGCCCAGTTGCCGTAGTGCCCGCTGTGGAGCGGCCGGAGAGGGCCGTAGACGGTGAGCTCCATCCCCGCCACGCCGCGCGCGCCGAAGTAGATCTGCATCCTGCGGGTGGGGTGGACCGGCCCATCGCAGAGCAGCCAGGCGTCCGCGGCGAGCAGAGCGGTGTTGCGCCGCAGGATGGTCCCCAGGTGCTCCGACCCCTGCTCCTCCTCCCCTTCCAGGAAGAGCTTGACGTTGACCGACGGCTGGAGACCCGAGGCGCGCAGGGCGTCGAGCGCCGTCAGGATGGCCACGATGGGGGACTTGTCGTCGCTCGCCGAGCGGGCGTAGATGCGCCACTCCGGATCGAGCGGCCCGGTGACCGACTGGAGGTCGATGTCCTTGAGGTTGGGTCCGGGCGGCCCCGAGCGGAGCACGGGCTTGAAGGGGTCGGAGAGCCACCCCTTCTGGCCGGCCGGCTGGCCGTCGTAGTGGGCGTAGAACATCAGGGTCCGCTGGGCCCCGGGGACGCGGAGCTCGCCGTAGACCGCCGGCGGCGTGCCCGGCCCCGCCGAGAGCCGCTGGACGGCGAATCCCCGGCGCTCCAGCATGGCGGTCAGATGGTCGGCGTTGCGCTCGATGTCCGCCACGCGGGTGGCGACGTTGGGCAGGGCCAGCAGGCCGTCGAGCTCGCCCACGATCTCCTTCTCGTGCGCCGCGCGGTAGGCCCGCACCTTGTCGCGCACGGGGTCCGGCTGCGCCGGCTGGGCGGAAGCGACGGTGACCGCCACGAGCAAAAAGGCCCCTCCCAATCCGGCCGATCTCCAGCTCATCTTCTTCTCCTTAAAAGACATATCTCTCCCCCGGGCGGCCTATTGTACGGCCACGGGAGGGAGATTCCGGATTGTCCTGATTGGGATCTTGAATGGTCGGGGCGAGAGGATTTGAACCTCCGGCCTCACGGTCCCGAACCGTGCGCTCTACCAAGCTGAGCTACGCCCCGACGTGCGGTCTCATTCGGGATTCAACCGCGAGGAGGGGGAGGATAGCGTCTCGGGGATTTCGGGTCAAGGCCCCGGCAACTTATGCTTCTCCACCTTCCCCAGCGCGTTCCGCGGCAGCGCCTCGATCCGCCGGATCTCCCGCGGCACCTTGAAGCCGGCCATCTGGGTCTTACAGAAGGCGATCAGCTCGCCGTCGTCCACGGCGGCCGCGGTCTCCTCGACCAGGAAGGCGACGGGGACCTCCCCCCAGTCGGGGTGGGGACGGCCCACCACCGCGGCCTCCCGCACGCCGGGGAAGGTCACCAGCACCTCCTCGATCTCCCGCGGATAGATGTTGAAGCCGCCGCTGATGATCAGCTCGTGGCGGCGGCCTAAGAGCGTGATGTAGCCGGTCTCGGGGTCCTGCTGGGCGAGGTCTCCGGTCTTGAACCAGCGGCGGCCCAACTCGTCGTGGACGAAGCTGGCGGCGGTCTTCTCGGGGGCCCGCCAGTAGCCGGAGAAGACGTTCGAGCCGCGCACCTGGAGCTCGCCGTCGACGATGCGGGCGGAGACCCCCGACAGCGGCACCCCCACCGTGCCCGGCCGGCGAGGGCCGGCGTAGAGGTTGGAGAGATTCATCCCCGTCTCGGTCATGCCATAGCGCTCGAGGATCTCGTGGCCGGTGAGCTCGCGGAAGGCGGCGAAGGTCTCGGCGGAGAGCGGCGCGCTGCCCGAGCAGAAGAGGCGGATGTGGGAGAGATCGCCCCTTTCCCGAGACGAGCGGAGCTCCTCGACCAGCCGGCCGTACATCGTGGGAACGCCGAAGAAGAGGGTCGGCTCTCCGGTCAGCAGGGTGGAGACGGCCTCGGCGGCGTCGAAACGGCGGCGCAGGAGCACGGTCGCTCCCGCGGCGAGGGCACAGTGGAGGCCGACGACCAGACCATGCGTATGGAACAGCGGCAGGGTGAGCAACAGCACGTCCGCCGGCTCCCAGTCCCAGGCGGCGAGGAGACCGGTCATCGTGGCGAGCACGTTGTCGTGGGTGATCTCGGCCCCCTTGCTCTGCCCCGTGGTGCCCGAGGTGTAGAGGAGCATGGCGAGATCGCCCCCTTGGACGAGCGGCGGCTCGAATCCGGCGGCGTCGTGCGACAGATCCCCCA
>JAICSG010000001.1 GCA_025937035.1 Thermoanaerobaculia bacterium
GGAGAGGGTGCGCGACATGGCCGCGCGCGCCTGGGCGGCCCTGGGGGGCGCGCAGCGCATCCGCGGCGATTTCCACGACGCCGAGGCGAGCTTCGTGCGCGCCGAGCAGCGGCTCAAGCAGGGCACCGGCGATCTGGTGGAGAAGGCGCACATGCTCCTGCTCAAGGCCTCGCTGCGCGGCAACCAGCAGCGCTTCCGGGAGGCCTTCCAACTGCTCGACCGGGTGACGTCGCTCGGCCGCCGGTGCGAGGACGACCACCTGTGCGGCAAGGCGCTGATCATGCGCGGCTTCCTGCTCGGCCTCGCCAACGATCCGGAGGCGGCCATCCGCCACCTCACGGAAGGGCTGGCGAAGGTCGACCCCGAGACCGATCCGCGCCTGGTGATCGTGGCCCAGCACAACCTGACGCTCTATCTGGCCGAGGGGGGGCGCTACCGCGAGGCGATGAGCCTCCTGGAGAGCGCGCGCCCGCTCTACTATCAGGTGGGCGACCAGATGAGCCTGCTGCGCCTGCGCTGGGTGGAGGGGAAGATCGCCAGCGCCCTGGGGCATTTCAACGAGGCCGAGGAGCTGTTGCGCGGCGTGCAGGCGGAGCTGATCGAGCGCGAGTTGGGCTACGACGCCGCCCTGCTGTCGCTCGACCTCGCCACCATCTACGCCAGCCAGGGGCGGAGCGCCGAGATGCGGCGCCTGGCCGAGGAGATGATCCCGATCTTCAAGTCGCGGGACATCCACCGGGAGGCGATCGCCGCGCTCTTCGTCTTCCAGAAGGCGGCGGAGATGGAGCGCGTCACCCTCGGCCTGATCCGGGACGTGACCAGTTATCTCAAGGAATCCCGCGCCAACGCGAGCCTCCGTTCCCGCGAGCCGCGCTGAGGGGTTCCTTTTTCCTTTGCCTTTTTGCCCTCCCGCCGGCACCGCCCCGCTGGACAATCCCGGGGTGGGCTGATAAGCTGATTTTTTAGATACACTTAAGGCCATCATGAGCGCTTCGGTACCCCCCGATCCGGCGGAGCCTACCCTGGAGGAGATCCTCGCGCGGGCCGAGCCCAGGCTCAAGCGGGTCCTCAGCCGGTATCGCATCCCTGCCCAGGACGCGGACGATCTCCTCCAGGAGACCTTCTTGATCCTGGTTTCCAAGGCGGGGAGCATCCGGAACCACGACGCCTGGCTGGTCGCCACCCTGGCCAACCGCTGCATCATCTACTGGCGCAAGCAGCGGTCGAAGCTCTGGGACCTGGTCGACACCACCATCCTCGAGCTGTTGGCCGACGTCGAGGCGCCCCCCCAGGAGAGCGCCGAGCTGCGCCACGACCTCGACTCCCTGCTCTCCCATCTGCCCGACCGCTGCCGCTCCCTGCTGCGCCTGCGCTATGGGTACGGCTGCAACACCACCGAGACGGCGGAGCGGATGGGCTACTGCAAGTCGAGCATCCGCAAGGTGACCCGCCGCTGCCTGGCGGCGCTCACCGAGCAGCTCCTCGACGCCGGCTTTCACCAGAGCCAGACCGGCTCCTGACCCGGCCGTTCCCCTCGCCGGCTTCCGGGCGGCCCTCCCGCCCGCGGGGAACATTTTCCCCAATTTACGTGTCTCCTGAAGCGGCTCGGCGGTAACTCTACTGATGAGCCCAACACACGCCTATGGCTATTCGGTCACAGGCGATTTTTTGAAAAGGAGAACGCCATGTCTCAGCTCTTGTTGTGGTTGGCGACCGCGGTCAGCAGTCTGGATGTCGGCGTGCGGATCGATCCGGACGGCATCTGGTAGGCGGCCTCTGGAGAGGAGGAGAGGCGCCCCCGCGGAGGGGGATCCGGCTGGACATGGCTCCGGGATGGTGTTAGTGTCTCAAGCAGCTTAGAAGAGACGCGATGTCCATACGATGAGCACGCTGGACCACCCACAAGTCGAGTCCTCTCTTGAGGGTTTTCTCAAGGCGGTCCGGCCTCGTCTGAAGGCGGCGTTCGCCCGCTACCGGATCCCCCCGCAGGATACCGAGGACATCCTCCAGCAGGCCCTGATGGCCCTGATCCACCACCAGGAAGAGATCCGCGATCCCGAGGCCTGGCTGCTGGGGACGGTGCGCAACAAGTGCCTGCTGTACTGGCGGGAGCAGCGGCGGCGGCTCTACGAATCGGTCGACGCCGCGGTCCTGGAGGCGATCGCCGAGCCGGTGGGACCGGCCCAGGAGAGCTCCCACCTGCAGCACGATCTGGCCCAGGCGCTGGAGCGGCTGCCCGAGCGCTGCCGGTCGCTGCTCTGGATGCGCTACCGCCAGGGGTACGATCCGCCGGAGCTGGCCGAGCGGCTGGGCTACAGCCCGTCGAGCATCAGCAAGGTCACCACGCGGTGCCTGGCCGCGCTGACCCGGCATCTCTTCGCGTCAGGGATCTACCGGAGGAAGGTGGAGTGAAGGCCGGTCCCCATCCGGAGCCGGGCGTGCTCGAGCAGTTCGTGCTCGGGCGTCTCTCGCCGCAGGAGATGCGCGAGACCGCGCGCCATCTCCTCGCCGGATGCCCGCGGTGCCAGGAGGTCACGGCGGTCCTCTGGGAGCCCGCCGACGTATTCGAGGATCCACAGACCCTCGCCACCGCCGAGATCTCCGAGGATGCGGCCTACGACGCCGTCCTCGACCGGGTCTTCGAGAGGGTCGCCGCCGTCGAGTCGCTGCTCGCCGGGCAGCGGGCCGCCGGCCGCCGGCTCTACGAGGAGCTGATGCAGTGCCCGGCGGAGCGCCGGCACCTGCTGCTGGCCAACTGCCAGCGCTTCCGCAACCGGATGCTCTGCGAGCGGCTCATCGAGGCGAGCTACGAAGCCTGCTTCGAGGACCCCCGCCGCGCGGTCGACGTGGCCCGGCTCGCCGTGGCGGCGGTGGGGCGCCTGGAGGCCGACGATTGCGGGGGCGGCGAGGCCCTGGACGGCCTGCGGGCCCGGGCCTGGGCTCACCTGGGCAACGCCCACCGCACGAGCTTCGACCTCCAGAATGCCGAGGCCGCCTTCACCACCGTCGAGGCGCTGCTGAACGAGAGCCAGATCTCCCTCGCCGAGAAGGCCAAGGTGCTGTCGCTCCTGGCCTCCTGGCGCAAGGTGCAGCGGCGGTTCGCGGAGGCCCAGCAGATCTTCGACCGCGTGGCGGCCCTCTACAAGCGGCTGGGGCAGTGGGACCTGCTCGGCAGGACGCTCCTCCAGAAGGCGCTGGTCTGCGGCGAGGCGGGTGATGGGGAAGGGGAGATGAGGCTGCTGCGGCGGGCGCTCGACCTGATCGACCCGCAGTCCGATCCGCGCACCTTCCTGGCCGCCCGTCACAACCTCATCAACGCCCTCTACGAGAGCGGCCGGGTGCGCGAGGCCTTCGCCCTGCTCTACCACACGCGCCCGCTCTACCTGCAGGCGGGGGACCGCATGAATCTCCTGCGGCTCCGCTGGCTGGAGGGGCTGGTCGCCTTCGGCCTGCAGCGGATCGACCAGGCCGAGGCGGCCTTCCGCGAGGTCCGTGAGGCCTTCCTGGAGCTCGGGCTGGGCTACGAGGCCGCCCTGGCCGCCCTCGACCTCGCCGGGGTCTACGTGGTGCAGGGGCGCGGCGCCGACGTCAGCCGCGTGGCCGAGGAGACGCTGAAGATCTTCCAGTCCTACAACACTCACCGCGAGGCCATCGCGGCGCTCCTCGTCTTCTGCGCCGCCGCCCGTCTCGACCGGGCGGGCCTCGACCTCGTCCGCCAGGTCTCGACCTTCCTCAAGCGCGCGCGCAACAATCCGGACCTCCGATTCTCCGCCCCCTCCTGAGCCGTTCTCCGCGTGCCGTCCTCGCGCGGTTTTTTCTGCTAAAATAAAAAGAGTGACGGTCTTTTTCCGTTCCGAAGACCATGACCTCGCGCCGCATCGATCCTGAGCAATCCGCCAAGCTCTTCCAGGTGCTGAGCGGGGGTGAGAGCCGCTGGATCGTCCGCGACCTGCTCGCCTCCCGGAGGGCCCGCGCCGGAGCGGCCGGACCGCGGCCGGAGAAGGGGAGCCGCCGGGCCTGCGTGGCGCCGGACTACAGCCCGGCGTTCCGGGGCCTCTCCGCCCGTCTGCGGGACCACGTGCTGGAGATGGCGTACCAGCGCCAACAGCTCCCGGTCTTGCGCGAGCGCCTGCGGGAGCTCCCCCCCGACGACCGGCGCATCCTCCTGCGCGCCGATCCGGCGTTCCACAACTGGGCTCTGGGAGAGGAGCTGATCGAGGAGAGCCGGAAGAGCCTGGGCTCCGATCTCGACCGGGCCCGGGAGATGGCGGACTGCGCCACGATCGTCACCGGTGCGCTGGAGGCCGGAAGCGACTTCGGCGGCGCGCTGATCAACGACCTCAAGGCCCGCGCCTGGGGGGCTCGCGGCGAGGTGCTCCGCCGCCTTTCCGACCTGCGGGGCGCCGGCGAGGCGTTCGCCGCCGCCGAGGGCTTTCTCGAGGAGGGGACGGGAGATCCGCTGGAGGGGGCCGGGATTCTCGAGCTGAAGGCGGCGCTGTACCGGGATCAGAGCCGCACCCGGGATGCCCACTGCATGCTCGACGACGCGGCCGCCGTCTACCGGCGGTACCGGGACTTCCATCTCCTGGGCCGCGCCTATATCCGGAAGGGGGCTGTCCACGGACAGGCAGGTGAGCTGGCGGCGGCGATCGACTGGCTGCGCCAGGGCCTGAGCCTGATCGAGCCGGAGCGCGACCGCCCCTTGAGCCTGGCGGCGCGGCATTGCCTCATGCTCTACCTGACCGAGAGCGGCCGGGCCCGGGAGGCCCGCTTTCTGCTCAAGGCCTCGCGGGCCGAGATGCTGCGGCACGGCACCCCGTGGCTCCTCGCCCGCCTCCGCTGGCTGGAAGGGAAGATCTACGACGCGCTCTGCTTCCCTGTCGAGGCCGAGCGCGCGCTGCTCGACGCCCGCCAGGGGTTCCTCGATTTGAAGACCGAGCTCAACGCCGCGGCGGTCTCCCTCGACCTCGCCGTTCTCTACGTGGCCCATGGACGCGCCGCGGAGGTGCGGCGGCTGACCGCGGAGATCCTGCCCATCTTCCGCTCGCGGGAGCTCCACCGGGAGGCGATCGCCGCCCTCCTGGCCCTCCGGCAGGCATCCCGGCTGGAGACCCGAAGCGCCCAGCTCCTGGCCGAGATCCGGGCTCACCTCGATCGCACCCGCGATCCCAACCTGCGCTTCGAGCCGCTCTGAGGTCATGGCGGGGGAGGGGGGACGGCTCGTCGTTCTGGGGTGCGGCTTCGGCGGCTTCTCCCTGCTCTCCACCCTGCGGCGGAGCCGCTGGGACGTCACCCTGATCAGCCCCCGCAACTACTTCCTCTTCACCCCGCTCCTCCCCTCGGCCGTCACCGGCTCGGTCGAGTTTCGCAGTATTCTCGAAACACCGCGGCGCCGGCTGCGCGACCTGCGGGTGGTGGAGGGCTCGGCGCGGTCGGTCGACTGGCAGGCGCGTACCCTCTCCTGCGTGGGGGCGGTCAGCGGCGAGGAATTCACCGTCCCCTATGACTTCCTGGTGATCGCCGTGGGCGCGGCGGTGGCCAACTACGGCATCCCTGGGGTGGCCGAGCACGCGCTCAAGCTCGCCAGCATCGAGGACGCCCGAGCGGTCCGGCGGGGGATTCTGGAGCAGTTCGCCCGCGCCGAGATCCCCGGGCTTGACGGAGAGCAGATCCGGCAGCGGCTGACCTTCGTGGTCTGCGGCGGCGGCGCCACCGGAGTCGAGGCCGCGGCCGAGATCCACGACCTGATCCACGAGGAGCTCTCCGAGAGCTACCCGGAGCTGGCGCCCTTCGCCCGGGTGGTGCTGGTCGAGGCGCTCGGCCGTCTGCTCACCGGCTTCGACGAGGCGCTGGCCGACTACACCCTGCGGCATCTGGGGCGCGGGGGGATCGAGGTGAGGACCTCGGCCAAAGTGCAGGCGGTGGAGAGGGAGCGGATCCTGCTGGCGGACGGCGAGACGATCCCCTGCGGCCTGGTCCTTTGGGCGGGGGGAAACGCCCCGGTGCCGTTCCTCCAGTCGCTCGGCGTCCCCCTGACCCCGCGGGGGCGGCTGGCGGTGGACGAGTACCTCCGCCTCCCCTCCCACCGGCAAGTCTACGCCCTGGGTGACTGCGCGGCGGTGGGGGAGCCGCCGGTGCCGGCCACCGCCCAGGTGGCCCAGCAGCAGGGGGAGTACCTCGCCCGCGCCCTCGACCGGGGGAGGGAGGGGAAGAAGGTCGAGCCTTTCCGCTTCAAGTCTTCCGGCATGCTCGCCTACATCGGAGGTGGGGAGGCGCTGGCGGACCTTCCCAAGGTCAAGTGGAGCGGCCGGGGGGCCTGGCTCTTCTGGCGCTCGGTCTATCTGACCAAGCTGGTCAGCCCGGCCAACAAGGTGAAGGTGCTGTTCGACTGGATCAAGGCCCGGCTGTTCGGCCGGGACCTCAGCCGCTTCTAGGTCCGGACCCCCAGGAACAGGTACCCCGAGAGCAGGGAGAAGACCGCCGCCGGGCTCCACACCGCCACGGAGGGGGGGAGGGCCCCCGCCGCCCCCATCTTGGTGAAGAAGGCATAGACCGCCATGAAGGCGATCCCCAGCACCAGCGAGACGCCGATCCCGTAGAGCGCCCCCTGCCGGCCCAGGCGGAAGGCGAAGGGGAGGGCCACCAGCGACATGATCAGCGAGGCCACCGGCAGGGCGATCTTCTCCTCCAGCTGGACCTGGAGCTCGGGGACCGACTGGCCGCTCTCCCTGAGCTCCTGGATGTATCCCTTGAGCTCGCCGTAGCGCATCTGCTCGGGAGGGCGAATCTCCGAGTCGAAGTAGGCCGGGGTCTCGGGGTAGCGGACGATCTTCGGCTCCTGGAACCGCGTGTAGGCGGTGACGTCAACCCCCTGGAACGAACGGGCCCAGCCGTTGTTGAACACCCAGGCGTCGTCGCCGACGTAGCGGGCGCTCTCCGAGTAGAGCCGGCGGGCGAGCCGGTGCTGGTCGTCGAAGTCGAACACCTGCAGCCGCTGGAGGCTCGCCTGCTGCGGGTCGTAGTGGATGTAGTTGTAGATGTACCGCCCCTGGCCGAAGAGCCACTGGCGGTCGGCCCGCCGGTAGGTGCGGGCGGTCACCTTGCCATGGATGCGGTCCTTGAGCTTGGCCACCTTCTCGTTGGAGGCGGGCAGGACCGACGATTCGAGGTAGCCGCAGAAGAAGGTCACCAGCAGCGCCGCGGCCACCGCTGACAGGGAGAGCCGGTAGAGGCTCATCCCCAGCGACTTGGCGGCGGTGATCTCGTTGGTCCGCGAGAGCAGGCTGAAGGTCAGCAGGGTCGCCACCAGCACCACGATCGGGGCGATTTCGTAGAACATCTGGAGCGACAGGTACTTGTAGTAGCTCAGCACCACGCCGCTGCCCACCTTGTTCTTGAGGATGTCGTCGAAGTTCTCCGACAGGTCGAAGATGATGAACAGGGAGACCCCCGAGAGGACCACCAGCAGGAAGACCCAGGCGAACAGGCGGCTCACGTAGCGGTCCATGATATTGGGGAAGACGATCCGCGGGCGGGGGAGGAGGAGCACCAGCCGGGGGCGGCGGGGCTCCGTCTCCGGACGGACGCGCTCGGCCCGGCGGCGCTCCCGCGCCTCGCGGACCTCCCGGCGCCGCTCCCGGCGGATCCCCCGGAGGGCCAGGATGCCCCCCCAGACGTCCTCCCGGATCCAGCGATCGACGCGACTCAGCAGCAGGCTCTTGTCGCGGTTGCGCCGGACGAGCAGGAAGATCCCGAACGCCGCCAGCAGGATGTTGGGGAACCACATGGCGAGCCAGGCCGGGGCACGGCCGAAGCGCGCCGCCTCCTCTCCGTTGTTGAGCAGGATGTAGTAGAGGATCAGGATGCCGATCGACAGCGCGAACCCCGAGGCCTTGCCGCCGCGACGGTTGTTGATCCCCAACGGCAGGGCGAAGAGGCCGAAGACCAGGCAGGCGGCGGGGATCGAGAACTTCTTGTGGATCTCCACCCGGGCCAGATTGTGCTGCTCGGAGTCGACCGACGGGTCGTCCTCCAGATCGCGGAGCTCAGACAGGGTGAGCTCGCGGATCCCCTTGGAGGCCGAGAGCTTGGCCTTCTGCTCGGAGGTGAACTGGTCGTCCAGGACCAGATCGAGACGCCGGTGGCGGCTGATCTCGTAGCGGTCCGGGGCGCTCAGGTCGACCTTGTGCTGGATGGCGTTATACAGCCGCAGCACCAGCCGCTCGCCGGCGGGGTCGACCAGGACCTCCCCCCAGTCGGCGGTGGTGATCTGGTTCTTGTCGGTCGAGGGGATCGCCTCGGCCAGGAAGACCCCCTTCCAGCGTTTGCTCCCCTGCGGCACCTCGAAGACGTAGACGACCTTCCCCTCCCATTCCTCGTAGAAGACCCGCGGCTCGACCTGCTGGGCCACCGTCTGGGTGGCGATGTCCAGCCGCAGCTCCTGGAGGGCGTGGTTCCCCCAGGGGAGGACGTAGACCATCAGCGCCGTGTTCAGCAGGGTCAGCAGCCCCGAGAGCAGCAGGATGGGACGGTAGAGGGTCAGGAGGCTCAGGCCCGACGCCCGCATGGCGATCAGCTCGCTGTCCGACGACAGCCGGCCCACGGCGATCAGGGTGCCGAACAGCAGCGACATCGGGAGGGTCAGCACCACGATGTTCGGCAGGGTCATCAGCAGGAGCCTGCCGACGATCGAGACCGGCAGCCCGCGGCGGATGATCATCTCCGCCGACTGGAACAGGAACCGGATGAGGAGGATGAAGGTATAGACTACGAACCCCAGCCCCAGGGGGCCCAGGATCTCGGTCATCAGGTAACGGTCCAACTTCCGCACGGGCGCCATTCTATGACGATCAGCCTCGAACGACGCTACCGTTTCAGCGCCAGCCATCTTTACCGCCGGCCGGATTGGAGCGAGGCCGAGAACCGGGCCCGCTTCGGCAAGTGCGCCAACCTGCCGGGGCACGGCCACAACTACCGCCTGTACGTGACGGTGGCCGGCGAGATCGACCCCGAGACCGGCTTCGTGGTCGACCTCGGAGCCCTCGACGCGCTGGTCCAGGAGCGGGTGATCGAGCGCCTGGACCACCAGCACCTCAACGCCGCGCTCCCGGAGTTTGGAGAAGGGGGACAGATCCCCTCCAGCGAAAGCTTGGTCCGCTGGATTCACGGTCAGCTCGCGGACCATCTTCCGTCGAGCAGCCGCCTGGTCAAGCTCCGGCTCGAAGAGGACGAGGACCTCGCCGCCGAATGGGCCGCCGGCTGAGGCCTTCGCGGCCATCCGTTAACATAATCTCCCTTATCGGCTTTTCATTCGCCAAAGAAAAGGACCCCGCAAGGGGGCCCGTCCTGGGGCTGCCGGCGTCCTCGCCGGCCACTAACCAGCTTTACTTTTAAGCGGGATTCTTCCGCAGATCCGTCAGGATCTGCTCGAGCGCCCGGATCAGGTCCTCCTGATCCACCTCGCTCTGCCGGAAGCTCAATGACAGGCTGAACGTCCGGTCCGGGGCCTTGAACCGGAAGACGTAGGGCTTGCGGCGGCTGGGCTTGCCCCCCTTGTCGCCGCGCCGGAGGCGCTGCCGAAGGTCGTCGCGGTTGAGACCGCGGCGGGCCACCTCCTCAAGGAGCTCGATCATCTCCTCCTCGTCGCCGGCCTTGAGCACCTCCAGCAGCAGAGACTTGGAGGTGATCCCCAGCGCCTGGACGGTGTCGCGGACCCGGGGCGGCATCTGCAACAGGGACAGGCTCTCGGTGACCACAGTCCGGGACTTGCCGACCGCCTCGGAGATCTCCTCATGGGTGTAGCCGTGGCTCTCGGCCAGCATCCGGTACCCCTCGGCCTCTTCGAAGGGGGTCAGGTCCTTGCGCTGGAGGTTCTCGATGAGGGCGATCTCCAGCGCCTCCTCGTCGGAGACCTCCATCTCGATGGCGGGTACCTCGTAGAGCCCCACCTCCTGGGCGGCCCGGTAGCGGCGCTCGCCGGAGATGATCCGGTACAGGACGCCGCCGCCCGCCAGCAGATCGCCATCGCCGCCCGGCAGGGGGCGGACCAGGATAGGCTCCAGGATCCCCTTGTCCCGGATCGACAGGACCAGGTCGTCCAGGTCCCCCATGGCCGAGCGCGGCTGTCCCGGATCGGGCTCGATGGCCGAGAGAGGGATCATCTTCCCGACCGGCGTCTCATGCCGGGCCGTGAGCTCCTCGACGAAGTGGGTGTCGTGGCGCATCTTGACGCGCGTGGGCAGGCCACGCTTGCGGGCGGGCTCAGACACGGCTCAGGACCTCCTCTGAAAGGCGGTAGTACTCGTAGGCTCCCGTCGACCGGGGTGCGAAGGTGAAGATCGACTCCCGGTAGGCCGGGCTCTCCTCCAGGCGCACGCTCTTGGTGATCACCGTCTCGAAGACCTTGACGCCGAACACCCGCTGGATCTGCTCGTAGATGTCCTTGGCCAGCAGGGTCCGCTTGTCGTACATCGTGATCAGGGCTCCCAGGATCTGGAGCTGCGGGTTGGCCCGGACCTTGATCTTGTCGATCGTTTCCAGCAGGTCGTCCGTCCCCTCCAGGGCGAAATAGCTGGCCTGGATGGGGATCAGCACGTGGCTCGCCGCCACCAGAGCGTTGACCGTGATGATCCCCAGGGTGGGTGGCGTGTCGATGATGACGTAGTCGTAGTCGTCCTGGATGCGCTGGACCTCGTCCTTCAGGCGGTAGTGGCTGTCCAGCTCGCCGATGAGCTTGGCCTCGATCTTCGCCAGGGCGATCGTGGACGGGGCGATGTAGAGGCTCGCGATCTTCTCCGCCGGCTGCACGACGTCCGCCAGATGGATCTGATCGTCGGTGAGAGCGTCGTAGATCGACAGCCGCAGATCGTGGATGTCGAGGAAGGACATCGAGCTGTTGGCCTGCGGATCGAGGTCCACCAGGAGGGTCTTCCTCCCCTTGCTGGCGAGGGCCGCGGCGAGGTTGATGGCGGTGGTGGTCTTGCCGACCCCACCCTTCTGGTTGGTGATGGCGATGATCATAGGCGGCGGGCAGTCTAAGGAAAGGCCCCCCTCAGGTCAAGCGAGCCGGCCCGCGATGTCGGCGCGCCGACATCGCGGGTAACTCTATGAATTTTCTGGAGTTACATCGTCCATTTACCGAGATCGTCGGGGCTGATCTCTTCGAGCCACTTCTTGAGCTTCTCCTCGTCGCTGGCGTCGGTCGCGAGGTCGACCGCCTGCGCCTTGTCGAGCACCGAGCGCAGCACGAAGATGGGCGAGCCGGTCCGCAGGGCGAGGGCGATGGCGTCGCTCGGGCGGGCATCCACCTGCACCCCCCGCTCGTGGTTGCGGATATGTATCACGGCGAAGAAGGTGCTCTCGCGCAGGTCGGAGATCACGATCTTCTCCACCTTGCCGCCGAGATGCTCCAGCACCGAGCGCAGGAGGTCATGGGTCATCGGACGGGGGGGCTCGACCCCTTCGATACGGAGCGCGATGGCGTTGGCTTCGAAAACGCCGATCCAGATGGGCAGAAAGAGCTGGCTCCCGATGTCCCGGAGGATCACGATCGGAACGTTCGACGAGGGGTCCAGCATCAACCCCTTGATCTCGACCTGGAGCTCATCGTTTGGGTTACTCATGCCCCTATTCTGGGCGCGAGACGGGGGGAGGTCAAGGCGAAAAAAGGACGGGCGGGGACTTGTCCCCGCCCTACGAAAGACACGTAGAAAACAGATCAGGAATGGACCAGGACCGGGGCTTCGAGGCGCCGGCCGACGAGGCTGTATGCGAAGGCGGTCTCCACCCGCACCGTCGTGGTGCCGCCCAGGGAGACGGGCTCCGGGCCGGTCTCGAAGTGGATCACCCGGTGGCAGGGGGTGCGGCCCGTCTGGGTGCCCGGCTGCTTCCCCCAGCCGGTCACGATGACCTCGAAGTCCTTCCCCACCAAGCTCTCATTGATCTCCCGCTGGATCCCCTCCTGGAGGGCGAAGAGGCGCTGCAAGCGCTCGTCCGCGACCTCCGTCGGCACGGCGCCATCCAGCCGTGGAGCCGCGGTGCCCGGGCGCGGCGAGTACTTGAAGGCGTAGACCACCGCGAAGCGCACCTCCCGCACCAGCTCCAGGGTCTGCTCGAAGTCCTCCCCGGTCTCCCCCGGGAACCCCACGATGATGTCGGTCGAGAGCGCCAGGTCGGTCCGCGCGCGGCGGAGCTGGCCCACCAGATCGAGGTACTCGCTCCGGGTGTAGCCCCGGCCCATGCGGCGCAGCACCCGGTCGGAGCCGGACTGCACCGGCAGGTGCAGGTAGGGGGCGATGTTGGCGTGCTTCCCCACCTGCTCCACCATCCGCGGCGTGAAGTCGCGCGGGTAGGAGGTGATGAAGCGCAGCCGCCGCAGCCCCGGCATGCGGGCCACCCGGTCGAGCAGATCGGCGAAGTCCCAGTCGCCGCCCGGCTCGCGCCAGTGGTTGACCGTCTGCCCCAGCAGCTCGATCTCCTGGAAGCCGTAGTCGAGGAGGTGCTGGACCTCGCCCAGGATCTCGGCCAGGGGGCGGCTGCGCTCCGGGCCGCGGGTCTTTGGGACGATGCAGAAGGTGCAATTCTTGTTGCACCCCTCGATAATGGTCACCATCCCCTTGTGCTCGCCGTGGCGGGAGACCGCGTCGATGTCGTACTGCCGGCTCTCCGGGAAGCCGGTGGCGACCACCCGCTCCCCTGCCCGGCGCTTTGCCACCACTTCCTGGAGCTCGCCCACGCGGGCCGGCCCCAGCACGAAGTCGAGGTCCGGCACCCGCTCCAGGGCCCGCTCCCCCTCCTGCTGGGCCACGCAGCCGCAGAGGCCGATCAGCAGGTCGTTCTTCCCTCGCTTGAGCAGCCGGTACTCGCCCAGCCGGGAGTAGACCTTCTGCTCCGCCTTCTCCCGCACGCTGCAGGAGTTGAGGAGGATGATGTCCGCCTCCTCGACCTCGCGGGTGGGGAGGATCCCCTGCTGCATGAGCTGGCCGGCCATGCGCTGGCTGTCCAGCTCGTTCATCTGACACCCCCAGGTCTCGATGTAGAAGCGGCGGGGGCGGCTCATCGCGGGACCTCGGGGCCGGGCGGCGGCGTGCGCACCGCGTCGTCGGTGATCACCGGCGGCTCGATCGGCTGCACGGCGTGCTCCTCCTTCTTCTTGGCGGCCTCGTCCGCCGGCTCCTCCTCGATCCCCTCGTCCAGCCAGCCGGGCAGGGCGCCGGCGGCCCTCCCCTCCTCCAGGAACTGGGCCAGCTCCTGCTTGGCGGCCTCGACGTCCAGGCGGGCCTGGCGCAGGCGGTCGAGCACGCGGTCCCAGTCCGGCTTGATCTGGGTGTCGCGGAGGAAGGTGTCGGTCTCGCTGTAGAACTTCTGGCGGAGGGAAGTCGACTTCTGCTCCAGGTCCTTGACCTCGTCGGCCGCCTGCTTCCAGGTCTCGCGCAGCTCGCGCGCCCGGCCGCGCCAGTACTGCTCGTCCCTGACGGCGGGAGCGGGGGCGGCCGGCGCCTTGGCCGTCCTGGCCTTGTCCTTCCTCGGATCGGCGACGGTGATCTGCCCCTTGCTGGCGTACTTCGGCAGGGTCTTGTCGGTGATCACCGCGACCGGCTTGCCGGCGTTGGACCGCCGTTCCTTCTCGGCCCGGGAGGCCTCGATCAGGGTCTGCGGCGTGGTCCCGCCGTCGACCCCCGGATCGACCACCACCGGCGCGGCATCCCCCTGCCGCGGCGGGGCGGCGGGGGCGGACGGCTGAGGAGCCTGCGGGGAGGACGTCGGAGGTGCTGCGGCGGGAGCCTTCGCTGCTTCCTTGGGCTGGTCGGCGCGGGTGACCGGCTGCGGGGTGGCCCCGCGGCAGCCCAGAGCCAGCAGGACGGCCAGGAACAGGCCGAGAGACCTAGGCCCGGCCATAGCGGTCCTCGAGGCGCACGACGTCATGGAGCTCCGGGGTGGAGACCTCGATGATGTCGCAGCCGTTCTCGCCCGCCACCATGCGGTGCCTGGTCCCGGGCGTGATGTGGTAGGAGTCGCCGCCCCGGAGGACGGTGCTGACCAGGGCGCCGTCCTCCTCGACCACCAGCTCCACCTCGCCATCGGCCAGGTAGAGCGTCTCGTCCTTGACCTCGTGATACTGGAGCGAGAGCGCGTGGCCGGCGTCGACGTGCAGGATCTTGCCCACGTAGCGGTCGGTGTGGGCGAAGATCAGCTCATACCCCCACGGCTTCTCCACTCGGCGAATGGGAAAACGCATCAGCAATCCTCTCCTGAGATGTACGTGACTCTAGGCGCCGGAGGCGCTCAGCCGCGGGGACAACGAGCACTCGAAGAAGCTGTCCATGTGGCGCTGCACCTCGGCGGCCGTGCTGTGCTCCATGCACCGTCCGGCCAGCTCGGCGAGATCCGCGGCCGAGGCCTCCCGGATCCAGGTCTTGACCTCCGGGATCTGGCGCGGGCTCATCGAGATCCGCCGCAGCCCCAGGCCCACCAGCAGCAGCGCGAAGCGGGGATCGGCCCCCATCTCGCCGCAGAGGCTGACCTCGATCCCCGCCGCCCGGCCGCTGTCGATGACGAAGCGTAGCATGCGCAGAATGGCCGGATGAAGCGGCTGGTAGAGGCTCGCCACGTGCTCGTTGTTGCGGTCGACCGCCAGCGAGTACTGGATGAGGTCGTTGGTGCCGATCGAGAAGAAGTCGGCCTCGCGGGAGAGGATGTCGGCGATCATCGCCGCGGCGGGGACCTCGATCATCACCCCCAGCCGGATGTCGCGGCGGAAAGGGACCCCCTCGCGCTCCATCTCGGCCATCACGCTCTCGGCGAAGGCGCGGAACTGCCGCACCTCCTCGACGGTGCTCACCAGGGGGAGCATCACCCAGAGGTCGCCGTACAGCCCGGCCCGGTAGAGGGCCCGGATCTGGCGCCGGAAGACCTCGGGACGGGCGAGCGTCAGGCGGATGCCGCGCAGCCCCAGGACCGGGTTCTCCTCCTGGGTCGCCATCATCTCGCGGGCCAGCTTGCGCCCGCCGAGATCGTAGGTGCGGATGATCGCCGGGTTGGGGGCCGCGGCCTCGACCATCCGGCGGTAGATCTCGACGTGCTCCTCCTCGGTCGGCATCTGCGGGCTCTTCTCGATGTAGAGGAACTCGCTGCGGTAGAGGCCGATGCCGGCGGCGCCGAAGAGGGGGACCTCCTCGACCTCCTCGGGGAGATCGATGTTGGCCATCAGGGAGATCCGCACGCCGTCCTGGGTCTCGGCCGCCAGCTCGCGGGTGGCCAGCAGGTCCCGGCCGCGCCGCTCCAGCTCGGCCTTCTTCCGCATGTACTGCCGGAGGACCTCGCGGGTGGGATGCAGGATCAGCCGGCCGGTCTCGCCGTCGACGATCACCGGCGCCTCGTCCTTGAGCTGGCCCATCACCCCGACCAGGCCGGCCACGGCGGGGATGTTGAGCGAACGGGCGATGATGGTGGTGTGGGAGGTGCGGCCCCCGGTCTCGATGGCGAAGCCGATCACCCGCTCGCGGCCCAGCCGGATGGCGTCCGACGGGGTGAGGTCGTCGGCCACGATGACGATGTCCGAGGGGAGCTCCAGATCGTGGTGGGCGATCCCCTGAAGGCTGCGCAGCAGGTGGCGGCTGACGTCGGTCAGGTCCTCGCTGCGCTCGCGGATGTAGGGGTCTTCCATGTGGGCGAAGCGGTTGTCGAGCTCCTCGGCGGTCTTGTGGACCGCCCACTCGGCGTTGACCTGGTGGGTGCGGATGCGCTCCTCCACCTTGCCGAGGAACTTGGCGTCGGAGAGCAGGAGGATGTGGGCGTCGAAGATCGCCGCGAGGTCGTTGCCGAGGTCCTCCTCGGCGCGGCAGCGCAGGCGCTTGAGCTCGCTGCGGGCGTGCTCCACCCCCTCGCGCAGACGGGCGACCTCCTTGTCCACCTGGGATTCGGGGATGTGGAGGCGGAAGACCTCCGGGCCCCGGGTCTCCAGGCAGACGGCGCGCCCGATGGCGATGCCGCCGGAGACCCCCATTCCCTGCAGAACCTGCATCTCCGTGTCGGCCATCAGCTCAGCTCTCCTCGTCGAACCGGTTGGCGATGAGCGTGGTGACGGCCCGCATGGCCTCTTCCTCGTCCTCCCCTTCACAACGCACGGTCACGCAGCTCCCCTGCCCCGCCGCGAGCAGCAGGACCCCCAGGATGCTCTTGGCGTCGACCTCCTCGCCGTCCTTGGCGACGGTGACCCGGGCCTGGTAGGCGCCAGCGGTGTGCACCAGCTTCGCCGCGGCCCGCGCGTGCAGGCCCAGACGGTTGACGATCTCCGTCTCGCGCTCGATCATGCCGTCTCTCCGCCTGGTTTCACCCCCGCCGGCACCGCCGGTTGGGAGGCCTCGCACTTCGGGGCGCAACCCTTGCCGTTCCCCATCTCCCCGGCCAGGCAGACGCTGCGCTGCCCCTTGTCCTGCAGCCAGTGGGCGAGGTCCGAGACCGACCCCTTGTCCCCTCCCGCCTGGCAGGCCAGGCGCAGGACCATGGGGAGGTTCACGCCGGTCAGCACCTCGACCTTGCCCGGCTGGAAGAAGGTCATCGCGATATTGCAGGGGGTGCCGCCGTACATATCCGTCAAGATGAGCACCCCCTGCCCCTGGTCCAGATGCTCCAGGGCCGTGGCCACCTTGGTCCGCGCTTCATCGAAGCCGTCGCTCCAGTCGAGCGACAGCGCCTCGAAGCCATTCAGGGAGCCCGAGATCACGTTGGCCGCGGCCAGGAGCTCCCGAGCCAGGCCGCCGTGCGTGAGAATCAGCTTTCCGATCATCGCCTCAATAATCGCCTCAACACGTTCCCTTGACTGTAACCTGCCGGCCGGGGTTCCGATTCCTTTCCGCCTCGCGCGCCTATCGCGCGCCCTTATCGGGAAATATCCCGGTGGATCACCCGCGCCGGCCACCCCTGCTCCTCCAGCGCCGCCTTCAGCCGCTCGGCCATCGCGACCGACCGGTGTCGCCCTCCGGTACAGCCGATGGCCACCGAGAGGTAGCTCCGGTTCTCCCGGCGGTAACGCGGCAGCAGATAGGCCAGGAGGTCGGCCAGCCGCCCCACCAGCTCACCGAAGTCCGGCTGCCGGTCGAGATAGGCCTGCACCCCCTCGTCCTGCCCCGTCTGCTCGCGCAGCCCCGGCACGAAGTGCGGGTTGGGCAGGAAGCGCACGTCGAACAGCAGGTCGGTGCCGTACGGGATGCCGTGCTTGAAGCCGAAGCTTACCAGGGAGACTACCATGCCCGGCTCCTCGCCGGGGTTGCTGGCGAACTCGCGGTAGATCTGGCTGCGGATCTCATGGATCGACCAGCCGCTGGTGTCGAAGACCATGTCGGCGCGCCCCCGCATCTCGGCCAGCAGCTCCCGTTCCCGGCGGATCCCCTCGATCACCGGTTGGTCGGCCGCCAGCGGGTGGGGCCGGCGGGTCTCGGAGAACCGGCGCACCAGGACTTCATCAGACGCTTCGAGGAAGAGCAGGCGCGGCTCGATCCGCTCGCGGTCGATCTCGGCGAACAGGCGCGGCAGCTCCTCGGCGAAGCCGGGGGCGCGCACGTCGGTGACCACGGCGATGCGGTCGGTCCCCCCCGCCAGCTCCAGGGGGTTGTCGAGGAACTGGCGCAGCAGCGGCAGGGGGAGGTTGTCCACCGTGTAGTACGAGAGGTCCTCGAAGCACTTGGCGACCACGCTCTTCCCCGACCCCGAGAGGCCGGTGATGATGACCAGCCGAGCCCTTCCGAGGTTACCGGGTAGTGCCTTTTCGACTTCGCTCAAGCTGGGCCTCGAGCTTCCGGGCGAACTCCCGGGCGGAGTGGTGCCCTTGCAGCTTCAGAACGTGGTTGCGCGCCGCGATCTCGACCAGGATGCTGATGTTCCGTCCCATGGCGACCGGCATGCGGATGTACGGGACGGGGGTCTCCAGGATGTGGAACACGGACTCGTCCAGCCCCAGCCGCTCGTAGGCGCGGCCGTCCTGCCAGTGCTCCAGCTCGACGACGAGGTCGATGGTCGTCCGCTCGCGCACCGAGGCGAGGCCGAAGAGGTCCTGAACGTTGATGATGCCGATCCCCCGCAGCTCCATATGGTGCCGCAGGGGGCCCCCGCTGTAGCCGACCAACTCGCCGTTGGGATAGCGCTTGACCGCCACCTTGTCGTCCGCCACCAGGCTGTGGCCGCGGGTGATGAGGTCGAGGGCCGACTCGCTCTTGCCCACCCCGCTCTCGCCGATCAGCAGCACACCCAATCCATAAATCTCCAGCAGCACGCCGTGCAGGGAGGTCGAGGGGACCAGGTGGTCCTCCAGGAAGTAGCTGATCCCCTTGATGACGGTCGAGGAGAGGGCGGGCGAGGAGAGGACGGGGACCTCGCGCTTCTGGGCGAGGGAGAGGAAGCCGGGGAGGGGCTCGATCCCCTTGGTGATCACGAACACCGGCACCGGCAGGCTGGTGATGCGGTCGAGCCGCTCGTGCCGCTCCTCCTCGGTGAGGGTCTTGAGGTACTCGGTCTCGCTCTCGCCGATGATCTGCACCCGGCCGGGCTTGATGTACTCGTAGTAGCCGGCGAAGGCGAGCCCCGGCTTCTGCACCCGCGGATGGGTGATCAGATTGTCCAGGTGCGACTCGCCCGACAGCACGCTGAGGCGGAGGTAGGTCAGCTCCTCCCCCATCAGCTCGGCCACCGGCACCGCGCCTTCGATCGCTCCGTATTCCATCAGGCCCCCTCGTCCCGGAGGAGATCGTACACCGCGGCGGGATCGCGCAGGGCGAGGAGCCGCGCCGCGTGCTGGTCCGCCCGGATCCAGCGCGAGATGGCGGCCAGGATCTGCAGGTGCTCGGCGGGCACCTCGGCGGGCGAGACGACCAGGAAGAAGACCTTGACCGGCTGCCCGTCGACCGCGCCGAAGCCGACCCCCTCGGGCACCAGGCCGACCGCCACCACACCGCGCGCCAGCCCCTTGAGCTTGCAGTGGGGGATGGCCACCCCCTGGCCGATGCCGGTCGAGCCGAGCTGCTCGCGCTCCCAGAGCCGCTGGAACAGCTCCTCGCCGTTCTTCACCAGCCCCTGGGCCGCGACCCGGCCGGCCAAAGCGCGCAGCACCCCTTCCGAGTCGGTCGCCGGCAGGTCGGGGAAGATCAGGTCCGGCCGGGTCAGCGCGCCGAGCCCCACGTCAGAGCTCGGGGGCGATCAGCCCGTAGTGCTGGTCCTTGCGCTTGTAGAGGACGCTCAGGCGGTCGCTGGCGGCGTCGCGGAAGACCACGAAGCCGTGCTCGGAGCCGTCGAGCTCCAGGGCCGCCTCGTCGAGGGTCATCGGCTTGATGTCGATCTGGCTGGTCTCGATCACCCGCGGCGCGCGCCCCTCGCCCACGCTCTCCTGCTCGAGGATCTCCACCGGCCAGCGCTGGCCGCGATCGCCGCGGCGCCGCTCGTCGACGGTCTTCTGATGGGTGCGGCGGGCGGCCTCCTCCACCTTCTCCACCGCCCGCTGCACCGCCTCCTGGAAGGTGCCGTCGGTGTGCTCGGTCCCCTGGAGGACGCCGCCGCGGTGGGTGACGTAGAGCTCGGCCGCGTGGCCGTGCTTCTCGGCGATGAGGGTGACCCGGGCCTCGACGGGATCGTCGAGGAACCGCTCCAGCTTGGCGAGCTTCTTCTCCACCAGCCCCCGGAGCCGGTCGTCGATGGGGGTGTTGCGGCCGATGATCTCGGTCTTCATGCCGTCCTCCTCGTGCGGGCCCGCGCTAGAAGATCTGCTTCCGGTCGGTCGAGGAGGGGATGCTCAGCTCGTCGCGGTACTTGGCGACGGTGCGGCGGGCGATCTGGATCCCCTCCCGGTTCAGGATGCGCATCAGCTCGCTGTCGGAGAGGGGCCGCTTGGGGTCCTCCGCCTGGATGAGCTGCTCGATCTTGCGCTTGACGGTCAGCGAGGAGATGTTATCGCCGTACTCCCGGTCGATGCCACTGTGGAAGAAGAACTTCATCGGGAAGAGGCCGCGCTGGGTGTGGATGTATTTGTTGGAGACCACCCGGCTGACCGTCGACTCGTGCATGCCGATGTCCTCGGCCACGTCGCGCAGCACCATCGGCCGCAGATGCTCGATGCCGCGGTCGAGGAACTCGCGCTGCTGGCGGACGATCGACGCCGCGACTTTGTAGATGGTCCGCTGGCGCTGGTCGAGGCTCTTGATCAGCCAGACCGCCGAGCGGATCTTGTCCTTGATGAACTGCTGCGCCTCGGTCTGCCGCCCCTCGCTGCGCATGGTCTGCAGCATGCGCCGGTAGGCGCGGCTGACCCGCAGGCGCGGCAGGCCGTCGTCGTTGAGCTGGATGACGTACTCGTCCCCCACCCGGCGGACGAAGACGTCCGGCTCGATGTAGTGCGGCCGGTCGGTGCTGAACTGCCGGCCGGGGTGGGTCTCCAGGGTGCGGACGACCTCGATCGCCGCCTCCAGCTCGGGCAGCTCGACCCCCAGCTTCTTGGCCACGGCGGGGAACTGCCGGCGCAGGAAGAGGTCCCAGGACTCGTCGACCATGCGGCGGGCCAGGGCGTCCTGGGGGACCCCCTTGATATCCATCTGGAGGAGCAGGCTCTCGCGGAGGTCGACGCAGGCGATCCCCGGCGGGTCGAAGGCGCGGACGAGGGCGAGCGCCTCCTCCACCTCCTCCAGGGTGTATTGGCGCTCCTCGGCGTCCCCCATCTCCCGGATCTCCTCGGGGGTGGCGACCAGGAAGCCGTCGGGGTTGAGGTTGCCGATGATCAGCTCGATGATCTCGCGCTGGCGGGGGGTGACCTCCGCCATGTGGAGCTGCCAGAGGAGGTGGTCGTAGAGGTCGGCCTCGCGGGTGAGGCTGTTCTCGATGGGGGGCTCCTCGCGCTCCTCCATCATCGAGGAGGAGCCCGGGCCCTCCCAGTAGTCGCCGAAATAGGCATCGAGGTCGATGTTCTCCATCGACTCGGTGTGGTCGAGCCCCTCGCCGTTGGCCGGCGGCTCGGGGGCCGCCATCTCCTCCGCCTGCGGCGTCTCGTCCTCGGTGATCTCCCCCGACTCCTCCAGGACCGGGTTCTCCACCAGCTCCTGGGTGAGAAGCGTTTCGAGCTCCATGCGAGTCATCTGCAGAAGCTTGATCGCCTGCTGCAACGAAGGCGTCATCACCAGCTTCTGCGCCAGCTTCAGGGAAAGTTTCTGCTCTAACGCCATTCAGCCATGCCCTGCCTACAGAGTGAAGTCCTCGCCGAGGTAGATTTTCCGGACCTGCGGGTCGGTCGATAGCTCCAGCGGAGTGCCGGAACGCAGGATCTCGCCGTTGTTGATGATATAGGCCCGGTCGGTTATTTTCAATGTTTCCCGCACGTTATGGTCGGTGATCAGGATGCCGATGCCCATCGATTTGAGGTGGCGGATGATCCCCTGGATGTCGAGCACCGCGATCGGGTCGATGCCGGCGAACGGCTCGTCCAGCAGGATATACCACGGACTGATGACCAGCGCGCGCGCGATCTCCACCCGCCGCCGCTCGCCCCCGGAGAGCAGCGCCCCGCGGGTGCGCCGCACCTTCGAGAGCCCGAGGTCGGCGATGAGCTGGTCGATGCGCCGCTCCTGCTCGGCGTGGGAGAGGTCGAGGGTCTCGAAGATGGCCCGCAGGTTGTCCTCCACCGACATGCGGCGGAAGACCGACGGCTCCTGGGGGAGGTAGCTGATCCCCCGCTGCGCCCGCAAGTACATGGGGAGCTCGGTGATGTCCTCGTCGCCCAGCTGGACGCTCCCGGAGTCGGGCGGGGTGAGCCCCACCACCATGTAGAAGGTGGTCGTCTTGCCGGCGCCGTTGGGGCCCAGCAGCCCCACGATCTCCCCCGGGCCGACCTCGATCGAGACGTCCTGCACCACCGCCCGGCCCCGGTAGACCTTGCGCAGGCTGGTGGTCCAGAGCTTGCGCGTCTCGGGCGCCTCCTCGGCCGTCGGCATGACCTCCGGCTCGGTCATCCCCTGCTTCCTTGCCTCCGGCCCGGCGGCCTGGCGGGCGGCTGGGGCTTCGGGGGCGCGGTCATCGCGGGCGGCGGGTTCGCCTCCCCCTCCTTGCCCTGGACCACCGCCCGGCCGTCGTCCACGTAGTACAGCACCCGCTTGCCCCGCACCTGATTGCCTTCCTTGTCGTTCATCACCACCGGCTCGCCGGTGATCTCCACCTGCCGCTGAGTGGTCTGGTAGACCGCCTTCTGCCCCTCGATCTTGCGCCCGGCCTTGGGATCGTTCAGCTTGACGTCGCCGGTGCAGATCATGGTCTTTGCCTGATGATCGGGTCCGAGGTCGACCTCCATTTTTTGGCACGTGATCGTCTTCCCCTCCTGGTCCACCCGCACGTTACCCGTATAGATCAGCACCCCTGACTTCTGCGTGTACTGGAGGTCGCTGGCCGAGGCCTGGATGGGCGTCGGCTTTCCTCCCGGGCTCGCCCCCGGCTTGGCTCCAGCCTTTCCAGCCTGCTCCTGGGTGGGATAGAAGAGCGTCTTCACCCCGCCCGTGGCGGTGAGCTGGTCGGCCGCCTTGTCCCCCCGCAGCTCGGGGGCCAGCAGCAGGTTGTCCCCGCGCCAGGCCCGCACGTCGCCGCGGAAGATGAAAGAGGACGGCTGCTGGCGCCAGAACCCCTCCTGCGACTCTACATGCACTGGGCCCTGTCCGCTAGCAAGGGGCGTGCCCGAGAGCTCCGTCTCCTCCACCCGGGTCAGCAGGGCCTTGACCCCGCCGCGGGCGTTCACGATCTGCTGGTCGGTGTTGTAGACCATCCGCGGCGCCTCGATCCGCCCGCGGTCGCTGGTCACCACCACCGGGTCCCCCACGAATTCCCCCCGGGCCTGCTCCATGTCGAGCGCCCCGCGGTTGCCGGTGGCGGTGACCTGGCCGTCGTGGTAGACCACGTTGTTGACCAGGTCCATGGTGGCGATCTGGCCGTCCGGCTTGAAGGTGGCCGAGCCGCGCTGGCCGGTGGCCTGCCGCAGGACCGCCTTGCCGTCCGGCCCCTTGGCCGTCTCGCGGATCTCGACCCCGCCCACCGCGTCCGCCTCGCTGAGCACCCGGTTCCGCAGCGAGCCGCCGATCCGCCGGGCGGTGAGGGTGCGCGCGATCCCTCCCCCCACCGAGTCCATCTGCACCTTGCCGCCCTCCTGCGCCTCCATCTCCACCCGGCTGGGCTGGTTGGGCTGCCCGCCCTTCTGCTCCGGCTCGAAGGCCACCACCAGATCGTTCCCCCCCTTGAAGCGGACGGTCGTGGGGGTGGCCGGGGCCTTGCCGGGGGCGAGCGGCGCCGTGGAGTGGGTCTCCCCCGAGATCTCCCAGAAGGCGTGGACGAAGGTGAGCGTCGTCTCGTCGTCCGACAGGTTGCCGTAGATCCGCACCGCCGACAGCCAGTCCGCCCCGCGCCGGAGATCGGCCCCCCCCTCGGCCCGGAGCCAGTGCTTCTGGCGGTCGTAGATCAGCCGCTGGGCGTTGATCGAGACCGGCGGGACCACCCCGGGGACGCTCTCCACCCGGGCGCCCCCCTGCAAGGCGTAATTCTCGCCGTTGATGTCGACCGTCAGCTTGCCGGCGTGGGCGACGTACTTCCCGCCATAATGCAGCTCGACCGGCACGTCGCTCGACACC
>JAICSG010001123.1 GCA_025937035.1 Thermoanaerobaculia bacterium
AAATCGATCCGTCCGATCCGACGGATCCGTCCGATCTGCTCCCCTCCCGCCTGTGCTACCCTCCCCCCTCGGCTTCGATGAGGTAACCCGTTGACGCAGCACCCCCTCCTTCCCGGCCCGGGGCCCGAAGAGTTCCTCTGGGCCACGGGCATCGAAGATACGTTCGTCCCCCAGGCCCGCCCCGGGCAGCGCCCCCTGGAGGAGTACCAGCTCATGGGGCACTACGAGCACTGGCGCGAGGACCTGGCTCTCGCCCGCGAGCTGGGCGTTCAGGCGATCCGCTGGGGGATCCCCTGGTACCGCGTCGAGCCCTTTCCGGGCGAATTCGACTGGAGCTGGACCGATCAGGTGATCCCCTACCTGGTGGAGGAGCTGCGGATCAACCCCATCCTCGACCTGATGCACTACGGCTGCCCCTTCTGGCTGCGCCGCGAGTTCGCCAGCGACGACTATCCGCGCGCCGTCGCCGCCTACGCCCGCGCCGTGGCCGAGCGCTACAAGGGTCTGGTCCGCTGGTACACGCCGCTCAACGAGCCGATCGTCAACGCCCTGTTCTGCGGCAAGAAGGGGCTCTGGCCCCCATACCTGCGCGGCGACGCCGGCTATCTCAGGGTGATGCTGCAGCTCGTGCGCGGCATCCAGCGCACGGTCGAGGCGATCAAGGAGGTCGATCCCGGAGCGCTGATGGTCCACGTCGAGGCCACCGGCCTCACTCGCGCCGCCCGGGCGGACCTGGTGGCCCTGGCCGTCGAGGACCAGCGCCGGGGGTTCCTCGCCTTCGACCTGATCGCCGGCCGGATCACCCCCGACCATCCGCTCTATACCTGGCTGCTGCGCAACGGCGTTAGTCCCGACGAGCTCGACGGCATCCGCCGCGACGCCGTCCCGCTCGACGTGATCGGCATGAACTTCTATCCCCAATGGTCGACCCAGCAGATCTCGGTGAACCGCAAGGGGAGGCTCGAATGGCGGGCGGTGGAGCAGGACGGCGCCGGCTTCGTCCATCTCATCGAGGACTACTACAAGCACTACGGCGTGCCGATCCTGATCACCGAGACCAGTGCCAAGGGGGCGGTCGACGTCCGCTCCCGCTGGCTGGAGACCTCGGTCGCCGCCATGCACCGCCTGCGCGCCGAGGGGGTGCCGGTGATCGGCTACACCTGGTTCCCCCTGTTCACGATGATCGACTGGCGCTACCGCTACGGCAAACGTCCGGTCGAGGACTACCGCCTCGACCTCGGCCTCTATACCCTGGCGCCCGAGGGCTCGGAACGGCGCTGGCAGCCGACGCCGCTCGTGGAGCAATTCCGGCGCTACGTGGCCGACCCGGCAGGGGCCGTCGGGGCGGTCAGGGCGGGGGAGACGGTGGCGGCGGCCGGATGACCTACACCAACCCCGTCTACCCCCACTCCTTTCCAGACCCCTTCGTCCTCAAGCACCGGGGAGAGTATTGGGGCTACTGCACCGGCCTCTGGCGGGACGGCCGCGCGTTCGGCGTGATCCATTCGCGGGACCTCGTCCATTGGGAGGAGCGGCCCGGCGCCCTGGAGCCTCTCCCCGGAAACCACCCCTGCTACTGGGCCCCCGAGGTGGCGTTCTTCGAGGACCGCTTCTACCTCTACTACAGCGTGGGGAACGAGGAGCGGATGGAGATCCGGGTGGCGGTGGCGGACCATCCTGGGGGGCCGTTCGTGGATTCCGGCCGGCGGCTCACCTCCGAGCCGTTCGCCATCGACGCCCATGTCTTCACGGATGACGACGGCTCCCGCTGGCTCTTCTACGCCGCCGACTTCCTCGACCGGAGCCAC
>JAICSG010000180.1 GCA_025937035.1 Thermoanaerobaculia bacterium
CCTCTGGCTCTGGTGGGCCGTCGACAGGTTCCGAGGAGCCTGCCTCTGGCTCTGGTGGGCCGTCGACAGGTTCTGAGGAGCCTGCCTCAGGTTCTGGTGAGCCGTCGACAGGTTCCGAGGAGCCTGCCTCTGGCTCTGGTGAGCCGTCGACAGGTTCCGAGGAACCTGCCTCAGGTTCTGGTGAGCCGTTCGTCGGCTCCGAGGTGCCCGCCTCGACACGTGCTCTACCAGCGCCTCGACCCCACCACACGGCGGTATCACTACGTGCGATAGAGTTCCCCCCGTCATGTTCACCGGACTCGTCGTCGAGCGCGGCAGGCTGATCTCGGACCCGGTCCCCTCGGGGCAGGGCGGGGTGCGGCTGGGCGTGGAGATGAGCCCGGGGCTGGCGGAGCGGCTGGGGATCGGAGACAGCGTGGCGGTGTCCGGGGTGTGCCTGACGGTGGTGGAGAAGGGGAGCGGGCAGGTCCTGGTCGAGCTGTCTCCCGAGACGCTGGCCCGCACCAATCTGGGAGAGCTCCGAGGCGGCGACGAGGTCAATCTGGAGCCGGCGCTCCGGATGGGCGATCCCCTCGGCGGCCATATGGTCCAGGGGCACGTGGACGGCACGGCCGAGGTGGTCGGCCGCCGCGATCTCACCGATCACCGGGTCTTGGCGTTCTCGATCCCTCCCGACCTCGCCCCCTTCCTGGTGGAGAAGGGGTCGGTGACGGTGGACGGCGTCAGCCTCACGGTTTCCGCCCTCCGGCCCGACCGCTTCGAGGTGGCCCTGATCCCGCACACGCTGGAGGTGACGACCCTCTCCCGGCGGGTGCCCGGCGACCGGGTCAATCTGGAAGTGGACGTGCTGGGCAAGTACGTTCACCGCATGCTCGCCGCCCGCGGTCTCGTCTCCCCTCTCCCCGAGGGGCAGGCGTGAGCGGAGCCAGGCTCGCCGCCCAGCTTCCGGAGCCCGGGCGGTTCTGGATCCGCTACGTCCCCAAGTCGTGGGAGCCGCCCGAGCGACCCTGGGTGAATCTCGCCGCCGCCGCCCTCGGCGACTGGGGAAGGGGTAAGCCGCGCTCGCCCGATCTGGCCGCCCTGGCCGAGACGCCGCTCGACGACGTCCTCTATCTGCCGCCGGTGCCCCCCCGCCGCATCAAGGAGCGCGACGAGGCGGCGCGCGACCGGCTGATGGGCGGCACTCCGGTGCTCGTCCAGCTTCTGCCGGGGGAGGAGTCGACCGTGCCCGCCGTCGCCGGCGTGGCGTTCGTCTTCGATCTGCTGCAGGCCCTGCTGGAGCGCGATCTCGGGGCCCTGCGGCGGCTCCCGGCGGGATCGACCGCCGTCTGGCCGCTGATCCCGGAGCTGACCGACGATCCCGCCCTCTGGGAGCTGGGGTGCCGCGATCTCGCCGCCGCCGGGGTGCGCTGCGCCCAGGCCCTGGCGCTGACCCTCACCCCCGCCGACCGCCGGCTGCTGGCCGACCGCTGGGGGGGCGAGGAGGGGACCTTCGACGCCCTGTTCCATCGCGAGCCGCGCGCCGAGCGGGATTTCGCCCGCGCCGCCCACCGTCACGGCCTTACCGCCTTCCTCCCCCGTCCGTTGCCGCGCCCGCCCGTGCTCGGGGCAGGCAACCGGCGGATCGGCGGCGATCTGGCGCTGGCGGCGGAGGTCTGGCTGCGGCTCGGCCGCCCGATCGAGACCGGCCAGGCGCTCTATCGGGACGCTCGCTGGGTGGACCGTTCGACGTACGATCTGGAGGCCCTGGCGCGCGAGGGGAATCTGGGGGTGCTGCCCTTGAGCCCTCAGAGCCGCGAGATCGTGAACGAGCACGCCGAGGCGGGGGAGTCGGAATGGCTCGCCCAACTGATCGCCGAGTACCTGGCGCCGGAGGAGGACCCCGGCGACGCTTCCCGGAGGATGCCCGATGCCCAGCCGCTTTCGAGTTGAGCTCTTCCTGCTCCTGGCCCTGGCCGCCGCCATGCCCGCCGCCGCCTCCTGGGAGGTGAACGGCAACGCCACGCCCGGAGACTTCCGCGATTTCAACCGCCGGTTCGGCTCCGACGCCTATTTCTACCCCCGCCACAGCGCCGCCCCCCTGGGGCTGCTCGGCTTTGAGGTCTACGCGGACACGACCTACGACTCGTCCTTCGACAGCCAGTCCTTCAACGACACGGCGGTCAAGGGGAGCTATACGGGGGGCTTCCTCTCGATCGCCCGGGTGGGGGCGCGGAAGGGGCTGCCGGGCGGCATCGACATCGGCGCCTCGTATGGCAAGGCGCTGGGAGGGGACGTCAAGCTGGTCTCCGGGGAGATCCAGTACGCGATCTTCCACGGCGGGGTCCTGGCTCCGGCGCTCTCGGTGCGGGTCACCGGCACGCGCACGATCGACGCCAGCGCCTACCGGCTCGACCAGTACGGCGCCGAGCTCCTGCTCTCCAAGGGGTTCCCGGTGGTGACCCCCTACGTGGGCGCCGGTTTCGTCCGCAGCACGGGGACGCTCGACTCCACGCTCCGCTCGCTCAGCGAGACCGACACCCGGCCGGTGGTCTTCGCCGGGGTGACCCTGAGCCTGCTGGTGCCCAAGATTCACATCGAGGTCGAGCGGGGGGACGGGTTCCAGGCGGCGGTGCGGGTGGGGATCGGGTTGGGGAAATAGGAGCTTTTATGGATCTGATCGATCTGCGTTCCGATACCGTGACCAAGCCCGACGCGGAGATGCGCCGGGCCATGGCCGAGGCCGAGGTGGGGGACGACGTCTTTGGCGAGGATCCGACCGTCAACCGCCTCGAAGAGGAGAGCGCGGCGGCCGTGGGGATGGAGGCGGCGCTCTTCGTCCCCTCCGGCACGATGGGCAATCAGATCGCCCTGCACCTTCACGGCCGGCCCGGGGGCGAGGTGATCTGCGACGCCGGGTGCCACATCGTCAACTACGAGATCGGCGGCATGGCGGCCATCTCCGGCCTGCTGCCGCGGATGCTGCCGTCCACCAATGGGCTCCTCGATCCGGCGGCGGTCGAGGCGGCCATCGCGCCGGACGCCAGCTACCGGGCTCGCACGGTGCTGATCGAGGTGGAGAACAGCCACATGATGGCCGGGGGCACGGTCTACGACCGCCCGCACCTGGAGGCGATCCTCGACGTGGCCCGTCGCCATCGGCTGCCGGTGCACTTCGACGGCGCCCGCGTCTTCAACGCCGCCGCGGCGCTCGGAGTCTCCGTGGCCTCCCTGGCGGCCGGCTTCGATTCGCTGAGCTTCTGCCTCTCCAAGGGTCTGGGGGCGCCGGTGGGCTCGCTCCTCTGCGGCTCGAAGGCCTTCATCGCGGAGGCCCGGCGGGTGCGGAAGCGGCTCGGCGGCGGCATGCGCCAGGCGGGCATCCTGGCCGCGGCCGGCCTGATCGCCCTGCGCAAGGGGCCGGCCCATCTCCCCGAGGACAACGAGAACGCCGCCCGTCTCGCCCGGGCCCTGGCCGGGATGAAAGGGGTCGACCTCGACCCGGCCTCCGTGCGGACCAACATCGTGATCTTCCGCCTGACCCCGGACCTCTGCGGCGGCTCCTCGATGGCCTTCCTCGGCCGGCTCAAGGAGGCCGGAGTGCTGGCCATCCCGGTGAGTCAGGAGAAGGTGCGCTTCGTGACCCACCGGGACGTGAGCCGGGGGCAGATCGAGGAGGCGATCGAGCGGATCGGGGGGATCGCGGGGTAGGTTGGCGTCCGGTCCTACCCCTGCAACCCCCGCCGTACCACCACGTCGATCTCCACCGCCGCCCCCAGGGGCAACCCGGCCACCTGCACGGTGGTGCGGGCCGGGCGGTGGTCGCCCATGGCCTCGCCGTAGAGCTTGTTGAGGATGGGGAAGTTGGCGAAGTCGGTAATGAAGACGGCGGACTTCACGACGTCCGCGAAGGTGCAGCCGGCGGCGGAGAGCACCTCGCGGAGGTTGGCCAGCACCTGCCGGGCCTGCGCCTCGAAGCCCCCCTCGGCCAGCTTGCCGGTCTGGGGATCGATGCCCGTCTGACCCGAGAGGTAGATCCAGCCGTCGACCTCGATCGCCTGGCAGTAGGGGCCGATGGCCTTGGGAGCGTTGTCCGAGTGGTGGAATTTCATCGTTCCCGGTCCTTTCAAGAGGGAGAGGGCACGGTGGCCGCCGAGTCTCCGGAGTCCAGCACGGCGATGTAGGGGAGGTTGCGGTAGCGCTCGTCGAAGTCGAGGCCGTAGCCGACCACGAAGAGCGGCTCGATCTCGAACCCCTTGTAGTCGATCGGCACCTCGACCTCGCGCGCCGGGGCCTTGTCGAGCAGCGCGCAGAGCTTCACGCTGCGGGCCCCCCGGAAGCGCAGGAGGTCCAGGATGGTGCGCAGGGTGTAGCCGGTGTCGACGATGTCCTCGATCAGCAGCACGTCCTTGCCACGGATCGGCAGGTCGATGTCCTTGCGGATCCGCACCTCGCCGGGGCTGGTGCTCGCGCCGTAGCTGGCGGTCTGGAAGAAGTCGATCGACACCGGCACCGTCAGCCGCTTGAGCAGGTCGACCATGAAGAAGACCGACCCCTTGAGCACTCCCACGGCGATCAGCCGGTCGGACTCCGCGTAATCGCGGTCGATGTCCGCCGCCAGCTCCGCCACCCGCCGTTCCAGCTCCTCCTGAGAGATCAGCACCCGCAATTCATTCCTCCTTTGCCATTTCCGCCACTTGGCGTAATATCCTCCAAAATAGGCACGAAACTCGACTGCGCGCGCACCCGGACAGGCCGACTATGACCACCGTTCAAGAGCTGAGCGTCCTCCATCGCCGCTACGCCGACATCTCGCACCGGTTCCGGGCCGGGTGGACCTTCCATCAGTTCATGCAAAGCCTGGGCAAGACGCTGCTCCAGCGCGTGGAAGATCAGCATTCCACGGAATTCCAGAACCTCTACACCGGGCTGAAGGAGATCTCGCAGAGCCTGAACGCCTCGGAGAGCGAGAAGATCCGCCACCGGCTGGAAGCCATCGACCGCCGACTGACGGAGCTTATCGCGTCGCTCGACGAAGAGGATACCAAAGTCACCCCCGACTTGCTCCGCCAGTTCTTCCGGAGGGTGAAGAATTACGACGAGAAGATCCTCACCCAGCTCGTGCGGTTCTACCTTTACGCCCACGTCTCCGGGCCCTGGCCCACGGAGCGGCTGGACAAGATCGACTTCCTGCTCGCCCGGCTGAGCGAGGAGGTGGACGACCGCTCGGGCGAGCTGGTGCTGCGCGACCATCACCGGCTGACCGAGATCTTCCAGGGGATCTGGGCCCAGCTCGGCGAGGCCCCCCCGGGCGACCAGCTCATCGAGGAGAGCCGGGCGGCCATCGACCGCCTGCGCCACCAGATGGGCGACGTGGAGAGCCTGGACGCGCTCAACGAGAGCGGCCTGATCCGGCGCTACCGCGAGACCAAGCACGGGTTGGGTCGCTACTACTTCTATCCCGAGCTGCTGCTCGCCATCCAGGAGACCAACCTGGTCTTCAAGAGCCGCATCCAGAAGCTCTACCGGCAGGAGGAGCAGCGGATCGTGGCCGAGTACCAGCGGGTCTTCGAGCTGGAGCGGGAGGTCTCGCTCGATTCCCAGCTCGACAGTGAGCTGGCGGCGTTCCGGGAGGAGATCGAGCGCTTCGAGAAGCAGCTCCAGAAGGAGGAGTTCCGGCTGGGCGACATCGCCCAGATCCGCCAGAAGGTGCGCCAGCTCCTGCCGCGCCTCACCGCCGGGCGCCCCGCCACGGCCGAGCGGCCGAGCCTGTCCCGGATGGTGGCGTCTACGGGTGAGGTGGTCCTCCACCGGGCCGCCAGCGCCGCCGCGGCCCCCCTCTCCAGCTCCGAGGAGCTGCTCGGGGACTACTACCGCCGGCTGGTGGACACCCTGAAGGAGGTCAACCCTCCCGACCTGGCTCCGGAGCGGGTGGTGCTCCGGCCCGAGGTGTTCGCCCTGCGGGTCGAGGCGCGCGAGGTGGAGGCCTACCGCCGCGTCTTCGGCAAGGGCGAGCACGACCGCGAGCTGGAGCAGTTCCTCCTCGAATCGGCCGCCCTGCGGATCCGCATCAACGAGGAGGCGCACGAGATCGCCAGCCTGCTCGACGAGACCTCGGTCACCGGCGACGCCGTGGTCTTCGCCCGCGCCCGCCTGACCTGCCGTACGGCGGACGCCTACCTCTGGCGCTTCAACCACATGCTCCAGAATCAGATGATGGCCGGGAACATGGCCGAGTGCCGCCAGATCCAGCTCCTCCGCATGCGCCTGATGCGGGACTACTCCGGCCTCTGGCTCCTGGCCTTCAAGCCGCTCTACAAGCGGCAGCCGATCGGGGGGACGATCGCCTGATTGTGGCTAGCTCTCCGGAGGATGCTCGCCCTCTGAGAGCGAGAGCTGCCAATAGCCGACATCCACCCACCGATCGCATTTCCAGCCCACGCGCTCGAAATGGGCGACCTTGTGGAAGCCGAGCTTCTCATGCAGCCCCACGCTGGCGTCGTTCGGCAGCGCGATGCCGCCGATGACGGTGCGCAGCGGCCGGCGCCTCAGCTCCGCCAGGAGCTCGGCGTACAGCCGGGAGCCGTGCCCCTTGCCCCCGGCCGACGCCTCCAGATAGATCGAGCTCTCGACGGCGTAGCGATATCCCCGGCGCGTCTTCCAGGGGGTGGCGCAGGCGTAGCCGATCAGATGGGCCTCCTCTTCGAGGACCAGCCAGGGAAGGCCCGCCGCCGCGACCGCTTCGATCCGCCGCGCCATCTCCTCCGGCGCGACCGCCTCCTCCTCGAAGGAGACGATGGTGTGGAGGACGTAATGGTTGTAGACGCGGCAAATAGCCTCGGCGTCCGAGGGGCGTACGGGGCGGATCATGGAGAACCCTGTGTCTTGGCCAGCGGCGGTGCTCATCTACGCGGCGCGGAATCAATAATTGACTTTGACGTCCGTCCCTTTCTTAACATCCAGCGTCAGCTCGTTGCAGACCAGCTCCACCGGCTGAAAGCGGTCGCGCGGGCGCGGCGGCTGGGTACCGTCCTGGATCACGTCGTGGATTCCGCCCGTGACCTTCACGGTGTAGAGGCCTAGCTTCGACATGTCATAGCCTTGAGACAGGTCGATGCCGATGATCTGGGACTCGCCGGCGCGGAGCGTCATGTAGTCTCCCGGGTCGGGATCGCCCCGCTTGACCATCGGGCCCTTGTAGGGGATCTCCTGGCCCTGGAGGCTGACGGAGAAGAGGGTCCCGCGCCACCCCTCGAACGGCGTGCTCCAGCGCAGCACCGAGATCGGCTTGTCCAGCCGGTTGATCACCTGAAAGCGGACGCCGGTAGGCCCGCCGGCGGTCTGGGGGTGCATCGCCTCCATCCGGCACTCCAGGGGGTGCTGGGCGTCGGCGGGAGGGTGGGGCTTCATCCAGCAGCTCGTGGAGAGGGAGGCGACGAGGGTCAGGGAGAGGAGAACGGTCTTCCGCATGCGCGGAGTCTA
>JAICSG010000720.1 GCA_025937035.1 Thermoanaerobaculia bacterium
CGAGCCAGTCCGGCCGGGCCTCCGCGTCGAGCCGCAGGACGGAGAGCCCCCGCTCGGCGACCTCGTGGGAGAGCCGTTCCTCGACCGCGTGCTGGAACCCCGGATCGGGGGAGCGGATGCCGTCCGGGCTCAAGGTCTCCACGATGGGGACGTGGATCAGCAGGTCGTACCCCCGGATCCAGTACTCGACCAGCCGCTCCGGTCCCTCTTGGCGTCCGGCGGCGAGCAGGAGGTAGACGTAGTTGTCGAGCACGCTGCGGTCGCAGACCACCACCGGATACCGCGCCTGGGCGACCAGCTCCTCGGCGATCTGGGTATGGAGGATCCACGACTGCGCCGCCACCGACGTCTCCTCGTTGATCGGCAGCGGGCACCGCCGCGCCACCTCGTGCACCACCTCCACCCCCACGTCCCGCCGCTTCAGCCGCGCCGCGAGCCCATAGCAGAGCGTGGTCTTGCCCACGCCGTGGCTGCCGATGAAGGCGATCTTGGAGCGGGGGGTGGGGAGCATCGCGGGGACATTATCAAGAAGAGAAGACCCCCTCCAGAATCCCCATCGCTCCCGCCAACTGTTCCTCCCGGATCGTCAACGGCGGCACGAGCTGCGCCACCCTTCCCTCCGGGCCCCCGGCGAGGAGGAGGACCCCCCGGGACCAGGCGCCGAGCATCCACTTCTTGGCCATCTCGGCGGTGCGGAGCTGGACCCCCCAGAGGAGGCCCCGGCCGCGGATCTCCTCCACCGCCGGGATGTGGCCGAGCCAGGAGGAAAGGCGACGGCCGAGGGTGTGGCCCAGGCGGACGGCGCGACCGGGGAGGTCCTCTTCCTGAAGGACGTCCAGCACGGCGAGCGCGGCGGCGCAGGCTAAGGGGTTGGCGAGGAAGGTCGCGGTGTGGAGCGCCTCGCCCGGAGTCTCCCAGCAGCGGAAGAGGTCCCGCCGGGCGATCACGGCGGCGATCGGCAATCCTCCGCCTAAGGCCTTGCCGCAGCAGAGGATGTCCGGCCTCACCCCCTCGTGCTCGACGGCGAAGAGGCGGCCGGTGCGGCCGAAGCCGGTGAAGATCTCATCCGCGATCAGCAGCGCTCCGTGCTTCCGGCAGAGGCCGGCAAGGGCCGAGAGCCAGCCGTCTGGCGGGATCAGCACCCCCTCGCGGCCCACGATGGGCTCGACGATGACAGCGCCGATTCCACCCTCCTTCAGCGTCTCGTCCACCCGAGCGAGATCGCCGGCGAAGGGGAGACGGCGGACGTGGCCGTGGAGGTGGGCGGCGAAGGGGGCGCGGAAGTCCTCCCGCGAGGTGACGTTGAGCGCGCCGAGCGTCAGGCCGTGGTAGGAGGGCTCGAAGGCGAGGACCCCCGGCCGGCCCGTGGCCCCCAGAGCGGTCTTCAGGGCGATCTCGACCGCCTCGGCGCCGGAGATGGCGAAGAAGACCTGCGGGTCGTCCACCGGCGCGATCTCCACCAGCCGGCGGGCGAGCTCCACGCGCAGCGGATGGGCCATCACGTCCCCCAGCCCGTGGAGCAGGCGGCCGGACTGCTCGCGCACCGCCTCCACCACCCGCGGGTGGCGGTGGCCGACCGCCGCCACTCCGAACCCCGACGTGAGATCTATATAGAGGTTGCCGTCGACGTCCCGGACGTTCGCCCCCCGCGCCTCCTCCCAGAGGATGGCGGGCTCGCCCCCATAGAGCGTATTGACCCCCGGGGCCTCCAGCTTTCCGAGGGCGGCCGACAGCTCGCGCGAGCGCGGCCCGGGAGGGGGGACGACGATCTCGGGGAGGAGGTCGCCGAAGGTCACATCTCGCGCCGGCCGGCGAGCGACCGGCCCAGCGTCACCTCGTCCGTGTATTCGATGTCGCCGCCGACCGGCATGCCGAAGGCGAGACGGGTGACGCGCACCCCCCGGGCCTTGAGCAGCCGCGCCAGGTAGAGGGCGGTCGCCTCCCCTTCCACGTTCGGATTGGTGGCGAGGATCACCTCCTCGATGCCGTCGAGGCGGTCGAGGAGGCCCGGGATGGCGAGGCGGTCGGGGCCGATCCCCCGGTGCGGGGAGAGGGCCCCGAGGAGGACGTGGTAGAGGCCGTGGTACTCCCCCGTGCGCTCGACCGGCTCGAGGTTGAACGGCTCCTCGACCACGCAGATGCGGGTGCGGTCCCGCCGCTCGTCCGAGCAGTAGCGGCAAGGGTCCACCGCCGTGATCGAGTTGCAGACCGAGCAGTGGAAGAGCTTCTCCTTGACCTCGACGATGGCCGAGGCGAGCGCCTCGGCCTCGGGCGCCGGGACCTTGAGGAGATAGTGGGCGAGGCGGGTCGCGGTCTTGGGACCGATCCCCGGAAGCCGGGACAGCTCACCGATGAGCCGGGACAGGGGCTCGGACATCCGTCGCCGCGCGGATCAGAAGAGGCCCGGCATGCTCGACGCCAGCGACCCCATCTTCCCCTGCATCGTCTCCTCGACCTTGCGGCCGGCCTCGTTGACCGCGGCGACGATCAGATCCTCCAGCATGGACGGATCCTCCTTGTCCATCGCCTCGGGATCGATCTTGCACCCCACGAGCTGCTTGTGGCCGCTCATCCTCACGGTGACCATGCCGCCGCCGACGCTGGACTCGACCACCAGCTCGTTCAGCTCGCGCTGCAGCCGCTCCTGCATCTCCTGGGCCTGCTTCATCAGTTGGCGCATGCTGCTCATATCGTCTCAATCCTCCGTGTAGCTTCCTTGCTCTTCCACCGGCTCTATGATCTTTCCCTGGAAGATCTCGAGAACGGCTTGGACGGTTGGGATCTGCTCCACCTGCTGCACCGACGCGGGCTTCGCTTCCGTAGCGACGGCGGGCTTGGGCGTGCTGCGGCTCTCCAGGATATCAACTCGGGTCCCCGGGCCCCAGATGGCGACCGCCGCCTCCTCCAGGATCGTTCGGTCCGCCTCCAGGCGTTCCTTTAAACGATAGGTATCCCCTTGCGGACAGAGGATCGTAACTCGGCCGTTCTCGAAACGGATATCCTCGGCCGCGTCGAGGCGACTTCTGAGTTGCTGTTTGCGCCGTTCGGCCTCCTCCCTGA
>JAICSG010000906.1 GCA_025937035.1 Thermoanaerobaculia bacterium
AGCATATGCGATCAAGAGGGCGGAGCGCTGGCCCTGAGCTCAAGGGGCGAGGCGCCGCAGGGTCTCGTTGAAGGTGCGCAGGAAAGGGGTGTCCGGGTAGTAATAGAAGGAGCCGATCGGGCAGCCCCCTCGTGGACCGCAGAGCGGGGTGACCGTCTCGTCGGCCTTGGCGTCGTGCTCCCGGCGTTCCCGCTGGAGCAGGATGCGCGAGAGCTCGGCACGGAAGCGGTTGTAGGGCTCGCCGTACCAGACCTCGCGGACCGACTGCCGGTAGACGTTTCCCAGCTCCTTGCCCTGAATGAGGCAGCAGGGGGCCACCAGGCCGGTCGAGCGGACGAGCATCGAGTGCCAGCCGATCAGGCAGTGGGTGCCGAGGCCCTCGTTGGCCACCTTGAGCGCCCGGAGCTGGCGCTGGCGCCGGTGATGAGCGATCTTCTCGCGTAGGGTGAAGTCGCTCCGCATCAGCAGCCTGGCCAGCCGGCGGGGAGGAGAGAGCGCCTTGCGCTCCTCGCCGATCCTGGCGCCGATCCGGGTCACCCGCTCCGAGATGTCCTGCTCGAAGCTGTTGATGACCTCGATCTTCCGGTACTCGTCAACGCGCAGGACCTCTTCGTACAGCTCCATCATCTCGGCGGTCTCCGCTTCGGTCATCCGCTTTTCGGGCGGCAGGAAGGAGAGACCGTTGAAGAAGACCGAGTCGACCCCGGCCTCGCGGGCGAGCCGGTACATCTCGGGAATCTGCCGGAAATTCTCCTTCCAGACCAGGAACTGCAGCTTCACGTGCGGCGTCCTGGCCCGCCGCCTGCGCTTGGCGGCGACCAGGCCGCGCACGTTGTCCAACACCCGCTGGAAGTTGCGGACGTTGGTCTGCATCATGGTGGCGTAGGTCTGCTCGTCCGCCGTGTTGAGGCTCACCGTCACCTGCTCGCAGGTGCCCACCAGGAGCTCGGCGAGGTTGGAGCGGAGGAGGACGCCGTTGGTGGTGAGGTTTTCGATCGGCAGGCCGCTCGCCCGGATGGCGCGCAGGAAGTCCTCGATCTTGCGGTGGAAGAGCGGCTCGCCGCCGCCGGACAGGCGGATGGCGCGCGTTCCCATCTCCCGGAGCTCGCCCAGCAACTCCTCGAAGCGCGGTATCGGGATCTCGTCCTTGCTGCGCAGAGAGGCCGTCGAGCAGAAGAAACAGTTGACGTTGCAGCGGTCCTGGGGATGGAATTCGACGTGGTAGGGGCCGCCGTAAGCGACCCCGTCCGCGATCCCTTTCAGGATGGCGGCCTTGTCCTCGCGCGTCAGGTGATCCCAACCGAGCTGACTCATGATCGGTTCCCTTCCGGCCGGCATCAATCCGTCCTGATCTGTTTACGGATCAGTGGACCGAAGCGTTGGGGAAATCGATCAGAGAGCGGAAAAAATCTTTCTATGAGCAGCACGACGTCGATGCCGTGGGGCGGCGGTCGAGTCGGTGACGATCTGCACCGCGGGCTCGCGCCGCACCAGGAATCCCCTTTCCTCCAGGCGCAGCACCTCGGCCACGATCTCGCCGTCGCGGTCCGGCAGGCCGTCGAGGATCTGGCGCAGGGTGGCCCCCCGCTGGGCGGCGCCGAGGATGCGCTGCTGGAGCGGCGAGAACGGCGAGGCGAAGAAGCCGGGACCGAGCTCCACCTCCAGGCGAACCCGCGGATCGGGGAATTCGCCCAGGGAGTCCTCGATGGCGGCGAGCACCAGGGCGTCGAGACCCTCCTCGATCTCCCGCCGGGCGGGTAGCTCGCCGGGCACGAAGCGGAACGGCCCCTCGTGCAGCCGGCCCAGGCGGCAGAACGCCTTGAGACCGCGGGCGGGGCCGGCCGCGGCGGCGATCACCGCGCCGCGCTGGAGGAGCAGCGAGCCCCCCCGCAGGTCGATCCGGCCGCTGGTGCCCGCGGCGTCCAGCCCGCGCAGGAGCTCGATGAGCGGCGTCTGCGCGAGGTCTCCCACCAGGGTCGCGAGGCTGGCGTCCGGCGCGGCGCCGATCTCGCGGCCGAGCAGCACGAGCAGCAGGCGGCGGGCGATCTCCGGGGCTTCCAGCCCACCCACGGAAAGAAAGGCGGCCGCTTCCGGGAGCGCCGCCTCGTCTTCCGGACGGTCGCCGAGCACCACCAGAATGCGGGCCGTGGAGCCGCCCAGCAGCGCTTCCGGGTCGATCCCCGCCGCGAGCGCCCGGGGGTGGTCACGATCACGGCCGCGTCCAGCCCCTCGATGAACCGCCGCGCCCGGACGGTGTCCGCCACCGGCACCACCTCGTACCCCTCGCCGGCCAGACGGTTGCCGAGGTCCCGCAGGCGCTCGGCTTCGGGGTCTAACTGCAGGACGGTGGGGCGGGTGGGCATGGGAGCTTGCGTGTTGTCACGGTGAAT
>JAICSG010000482.1 GCA_025937035.1 Thermoanaerobaculia bacterium
CCCTCCCGGACGGTGATCATCTACTCGCTCTCCTCGATCACCGGCTTCCTCGCCAGCAGCCTGCTGGGCGTGCCGCTCACCCTGGGGGCCTCGGCGCCGATCCTGGGGCTGCTCGGGGCCCTCGTCTACTACGGCCGGCGGATGGGCAGCAGCGTGGTGGGACGGATGGCCTGGAGCTACGCGCTCTTCATGGTCGTCTTCGGATTCCTGATGCGCGGCGTGGACAACTGGGCCCACCTCGGCGGCTTCGCGGGCGGCTTCCTGGCGGGCGTCCTGCTCGATCCCCGCAAGCCGGAGACCGGCAATCACACCGTGGCGGCGATCCTCTGCCTGGCGGCGACCGTGGCCTCGATCGTGGCCTCGCTGGTGGTGCCGGTGCCCGGGCTGCAATAGGGATTCAGTCTTTCGGCACCAGCCCCAGCTCCTTCGCCCGCCGCCGCACCTGATAGGCCTCGCGGGTCTCCTGGGAGCTGAAGCGCTCCTCTTTCCAGGGATCGCCGTAGGTGTGGTAGCCGTTCTCCTCCCAGAACCCCCGCCGGTCTTCCGAGAGCAGCTCGATCCCGCTCACCCATTTGGCGCTCTTCCAGGCGTAGAGGTGGGGGACCACCAGCCGCACCGGCCCGCCGTGGTCGACCGGCAGCGGCCTGCCGTTGTGCCGGTCCGCCAGCAGGGCCCGCTCGGAGAGAAAGTCCTCCAGCGGCAGGTTGGTCGTATACCCGCCGTAGCAGCACACCAGGACGTGCGACGCCTCCGGATCGACCTGCACATGGCGCAGGAGCTCGGCCGTCGCCACCCCTTCCCAGCCGTTGTCCAGGGTGGAGAAGCGGGTCACGCAGTGGAAGTCGGCCGTGATCCGCACCCGGGGGAGGGCCTGGAATTCCTTCCAGGAGAAGACTCGCTCCGCCGCCACCAGGCCGGAGATCCTGAAGGTCCACTTCGCGAGGTCGATCCGCGGCGTGTCGCCGTAGCTGAGGACCGGCCACTTCTCGGTCACGTACTGCCCCGGGGGGACGCGGTCCGGCCCGGTGTGGGGTGCGTCGTTCATGATCCCTCCCTCCTCGCCTGAACCCGGAAGCCCGGGCGCCGTATAGGTAGGATACATGGCGACCCGGCCCCCGTTCTCATGGCGCGAGCAGCTCCAGGGATTGATCCTGGGGACGGCGGCCGGCTTGGGCGTGGGCCTCCTCCTCTCGCTCGGGAACCCGCCGGGCGAGCGCTGGATCTCCATCGTCTTCGGCGCCTTCGCCGGCTTCTGGATCTCGGTCATCGCGCGGTCTCTGGAACGGCTTCTCCATGCCGGTCTGGACCCCCTGACCGGAGCCCGGCGGACCCTCGCCACCATGGCCCTGTTTCTCGTCAGCGGCGCCGTGGCCTGGACGCTCACGACGGTCCTCATCAACGCCCTCTTCGGGCTTCGGCTCCCGGTCTTCTCCCGGACCAACCTGATCTCCATCGGCATCACCGTGGCCCTCGCCGTCATCATCGGCCTCGCCTTCGTCAGCTTCGAGCGGATGAGGGACCGCCTTGCCGCCAGCGTGGCCCGGCTGAAGGAGATCGAGTTCGCCGAGCGGGAGCTCCAACTCGCCCGCGACCTCCAGAGCCGCCTGCTGCCGCCGCCCGAGATCGCGGGAGAGGGGTACCGCGTGGCGGCCCGCAACCTCGCCGCCCGGGTGGTGGCGGGCGATTTCTACGACGTCTTCCTGCTGGCGGACGGCGCCGTCGGCCTCACCGTGGCGGACGTGGCCGGCAAGGGGATGGCCGCCAGCCTGATCATGGCCTCGGCCAAGGCCAGGCTCCCCCTCCTCGCCGCCGACCGCCCCCCGCAGGAGACCCTGCGCGAGCTCAACCGGGCGCTGGCCGCCGAGCTCTCCCCCCGCGAGTTCGTGGCGCTCGCTTTTGTTCGCTACGCTCCAGAGCGAGGGACGGCCACCCTGGTCAACGCCGGCCTCCCCGATCCTTATCTCCTGCGGGCGGGTGAGCCTCCGCTCCCCCTCGCCGTCCCGGGGCCCCGGCTGCCGCTGGGCTCCCGGCGCGAGGTCGCCTATGAGGCGCTCGCCGTCGATCTCCGGCCGGGGGATCGCATCCTGATGCTGACCGACGGCCTTGCCGAAGCGCCGATCTCGGAGGGCGAGCCCCTGGGATATCCCGCCCTGGCCGGCCTGATGGCCACGGGCCCGGAGGCTCCCACGCCGCTTGCCTGGATCGACGCTCTCCTCGAGCGCGTCCGGACCGCCACTCAAGCCTCCCTGGAGGACGACTGGACGGCGCTCCTCCTGGAGAGAACGGTCGCCGGGAATTAGTGACCTAGAACATCATCTTTACAGCCTTAGCCCCGTCTGCTAGCTTGAGCGGACGGACCGGACCATGCGCGCGACCTATCCATCGACCCTGGAGACCCTCTCTCCCACCCTCGACCGCCGGCGCCCCGTGCGCCTGCTGGAGCTGATCGGCAACACCCCCCTGATCGACCTCTCGGCGCTGACCGGGCGGGACGAGGTGCGGCTGCTCGGCAAGGCGGAATTCGCCAATCCGGGGGGATCGGTGAAGGACCGGCCGGCGCTCGCGATGATGCTCGACGCCGAGCGCCGGGGCCTGCTCGCGGAAGGCAAGCGCCTGCTCGACGCCACCTCCGGCAACACCGGGATCGCCTATGCCATGATCGGCGCGGCGATGGGGGTGCCGGTCACCCTCTGCCTGCCGGACAGCGCCAGCCCGGAGCGGAAGAAGATCCTGCGCGCCTACGGGGCCGAGCTGCGGATCACCGATCCGATGTCCGGCAGCGACGGCGCCATCCTGGAGGCCCGGCGGCTGGTGGCCGAGGAGCCCGGGCGCTGGGTCTATCTCGATCAGTATTCGAACCCCGAGAACTGGCGGGCCCACTACCGCACCACCGGCCCCGAGATCTGGGAGCAGACCGGCGGCGCCGTCACCCATTTCGTCACCGGCCTGGGCACCAGCGGCACCTTCATGGGTGTCGGCCGCTTCCTCCGTGAGATCAAGCCGGACGTCCGGCTGATCTCGGTCGAGCCGGACTCGCCGTTCCACGGCCTGGAGGGGATGAAGCACATGGCCTCCGCCATCATCCCCCCGATCTACGATCCCGGGCTCGCCGACCTGGGACTGGAGCTGCCGACCGAGGAGGCCTACCGGATGGTGAAGCGGCTCGCCCGCGAGATGGGCCTGCTGGTCGGCATCTCCTCCGGCTGCAACGTGGCCGCCGCCCTCCAGGTGGCCGCCGGGCTGCGCGCCGGCACCGTGGTCACCGTCCTGTGCGACAGCGCGGACAAGTATCTGTCCGACCGTTTCTGGGAAGAGGAGATCTGATGCGTCTGGTCATCACATCCGACGATCTGAAGGCGATCGGCCGCCACGGCGAGGCGACCTACCCCGAGGAGTGCTGCGGCTTCCTGATCGGCCGCGCCGCGGGGGAGACGACCACGGTCGAACGCCTGCTGCCGGTGGACAACGAGCGGCAGGACAGCCGCCACAACCGGTTCGTGATCAATCCCGAGACGGTGCTGGCGGCCCACAAGGAGGCCCGCGCGGCGGGCGCCGACGTGGTGGGCTACTACCATTCGCACCCCGACCACCCCTCGCGGCCGAGCGACTTCGACCGCGAGCACGCGTGGCCGGGGCTTTCCTACCTCATCGTCTCCGTGCAGCAAGGTCGCGCGGCGGACGCCCGGAGCTGGCGTCTGACCGACGACCGCGACCGGTTCGACGAGGAGATCCTCGAAAAGGAGGCGGTCTGATGAGCGTCACCATCCATATCCCCACCCCTCTGCGGCGCTTCACCGGCGACCAGGGGGAGGTCCAGGTCGAAGGCGGCACGGTCGGCGAGGCGCTGCGCGATCTCACCCAGCGCCATCCGTCCCTCCAGCGCCACCTCTATACGGACGACGGCTCCCTGCGCAGCTTCGTCAACGTCTTCCTCAACGACGAGGACGTCCGCCACCTCCAGAAGGACGGCACCACCCTCAAGAGCGGCGACACCCTGTCGATCATCCCGTCGATCGCCGGGGGAGCCGTGGGCCTGCTGGAGAAGGAGACCGACGTCGAGGATCTGCCGGGCCTCTCGCCGGCCGAGATCCGCCACTACAGCCGCCACCTGATCCTCCCCGAGATCGGCACCCTGGGGCAGCGCAAGCTGAAGGCGGCCAAGGTGCTGATGATCGGCACCGGCGGCCTCGGCTCGCCGCTCGGGCTCTATCTCGCGGCGGCGGGGGTGGGCACGCTCGGGCTGGTCGATTTCGACGTGGTCGACGAGAGCAACCTCC
>JAICSG010000562.1 GCA_025937035.1 Thermoanaerobaculia bacterium
CCTCGGGGAGCCCCGGGTCCGACGCGGTCCGGGATTGCCGGGCGGCCTCGATCAGACCTTGCCGGACCCGCCGGTTGACCCGGAGCAACGCGTCGGCGATCTCGGCCTTCTCCTCGGCCATGATGTCCCGCGCGCTCTCCAGGTCCTCCAGGGACTCCAGGCACGCCGTCACGCTGTAGACGGCGTCCGGCGGGCACTCCACGGCGGCCAGCAGCTTCCCGAAGGCCTCGTCCGGGATCTCTCCCCGCCGCAGGTAGAGGGAGACCCGCTTCTGGGGGATGCCCGCGGCGGCCCCGATCTCCTTATGACTCCGATCCCTCCAGAACGCCAGAACCGAGACCAGGAGCTGGCGAAACGTCGGCTTGTGGGCCACCCGGCCGTCTCCTTCACGATGAAAGGCTTCCCCAAGGTAGGTGCGTCAGGAGCGCATCGCGTGACATGCCCTCCCGCCATTTGTTCCGCGTCCTTGGATTCTAGCGTGAAATTTCATCATCTAAACGAGGGTTTGGCCCGGGGCCCCAGCCCGCCGCGACGATGGGCTCCATGCGGAAGGAAAACGAAATCGTGGAAGCCCCGATCCTGGAGACGGAACGCCTCCGGCTGCGGCCGTTCCGCTCCAGCGACGTCGACGACTACGCCCGGCTCTACGCGGACCCCGAGGTCGTGCGCCATCTCGGGGGTGGCGGGCAGACCTGGGACCCGGGGAGGGCCTGGCGGCACCTGGCGTTCGTCCGGGGCCACTGGCTGCTCGCGGGCACCGGCTCCTGGGCGGTGGAGCACGGGGAGACCGGCACGTTCGTGGGAGTGATCGGATTCTCCGAGCCGGAGGGCTGGCCCGGCCTCGAGCTCGCTTGGCTGCTGGCGCGCCGCTGGTGGGGTCTCGGCTACGCCACCGAGGGAGCGCGGGCGGCCCTGGGCCATGCCTTCACCCGATGGAGAAGGGACCGGGTGATCAGCCTCATCAGCCCGGAGAACCGGCGCTCGATCCGCGTCGCCGAGCGCCTCGGGGAGACCCTGCGAGGCCGTATACCGGACCACTTCGGGCGGGAGATGCTGTGCTATGGGATCGAGCGGGAGGGGTAGGCAGTCTCTACCGGCTGCTCCCCTTCTCTCCGGCCGGCACCTTCAGGGTGAGCTCCCCGTTCGCCGCCAGGGTATCTACGGTGCGGCCTCCACTGTGACCTCGAGCTCCGTGGTGGTCAGCGGTGCGAGATTCGACGCGGCCAGGAACCCGTTTGGCAGGCCGCTGGCGATGAGCGCGGGATTGGTCGCCTCGCTCAGGTAGATGTCGTAACTTCCAGGGGCCAGTCCGACCAGAAGCAGCCGCCCGCCACCATCCGTGGCGGCGAAGAGATGCAAGCCGCTCAGATGGGTGGCCAGCACCTCGTTGGGGATGATGACCCCGTCCTTCCGCGCGAAGACGCTCTTTCCCGGGACGGGCTTCCCACGGGCGTCGGCGAAGTGGAGCTCCATGGAGGCAGGAAGCTCGGCGCAGCGGAGCACCGTCTCCTCCGGTGAAGGCGCCACGTCGAACGAGGTGAGAGGACAGCCCGCGCCGGTGGCGAAGACTCGGGTCGGCGCGCCCCCGGCCGCGGCGACCTCGAAACGGCCTTCTCCATCGGCCGTGGCATAGCCCAATGGGGTCGCCGTGCCCCCCGGCTCCAGCCGGTAGCTGAAGAGGCTCGCACCCGCGGCCGGCCCAGCGGGGCCCAGGATCTTGCCGGAGAGGAGCCCTGTCCGCTTCAGGTGAATCGTCAGCGGCGGAGGATAGACATCGGGGCGGGCCTCCACCTCGATGGGGGCCGGCTCGAGATAACCGGACTTTCCCGCTCGCACCGTCCCACGGCCATCCTCCGTCAAAGGAAAGGAGAAGGAGCCTGTGGAGTCGGTCCGGGCGAACCGGTGGGAGACCCGGTTCCACACCAAGACGACGGCAGCCTCCTCCACAGGCTTGTCGTGATCGTCCAGCACGATTCCAGCGACATCGTGATCTTCCAGGGAGAAATCGACGCGCTCCTCCGCGCTCTCCAAATGGAGCCGTTTGTGCGTGGCCGGTGTGCCTCCCGGAGTCCGGACCGCGCATACGTAGTCGGCGGGCGACCAGAGGAGGGCCTCGTATTCTCCCTGCTCATCGGTCGTCGCCTCCGCCTGGGCGTCCCGGCGAGTGGCGTTCGGCTTGATCTCGTTCTCGTCGGAGAAACTGACGATGTACGAGGGAGCAGGCTGTGCGCCTCGGAGAACCGTGCCATGGACCCGGATCGAAACGATCGGGATGGACACGGCGGTCTCCTCGCCGTTCGTGAGGACGACGGAGCGATCCAGGAAAGTCCGGCTGCCAGGCTTCGCCAGCCGCAGGGTATAGGGTCCTGCCACAATGTTGCCGGAACGGCAGATCCCCGCCTTGTCGGTCGTTCCCTTGAAGTGAGCTTTGGGTTCCGGGGCCGGGCCTTGCGGATTGGGATCGTACTCCAGTACCTGGCAGTCGACTCCCGGCAGCGGCTTACCGTCCGCGGTGACCGTGGCCCGTAGCCGGCCACCCTCCTCCAGCAAGGCCTCGCGGAACGCGAACGTGCCGGGCGAGGCGGAGATCCCTTCCTCCTGGTGGGGCACAAAGCGCGGATGGCCGACGCGAGCGGATGCGAGAAGGAAGGGAAGGCCCGAGAAAAGCGCCAATCCGCTTTGGCCCGAGATCTGAGCATAGGTGCGACCTCGCGGCGGGTACCCCGCCATCGCGCCAAGGTCGATGCGTGCCCCCTGGACCGGCGCTCCCTCTTTTGCAGCCCGGCAACGCACGACGAGCGACCAGCCGGAACGGGCACGATACGCGAGTCGCTCGCTGCCACCTGGCTTAGCGCTCAGCAGATGGAGGTCCGGGGCCCGTCCGGCAGCCGTCAATGAGACCAGGTGCTCGCCGGCCGGCACCTTGAGGGAGGAGCCTGTTCGGACCTCTTCCCTGAAGATCGGAGCACGGAAGGAGGGGTCGCTCTGGTCATAGAGCGAGACGCTTAGGCGGCTCTCGGGGCTGCCGCCGATCTGGAGGAAAGCTTTCCGGGGTAGCGCGAGGAGCAGATCACCGTCCGGGCTCCTCTTGAGATCCTGACGATGCGCGGAGATGGGCCCGTGGTCCGGGCCCTCGGCTCGTACGGATAGAAACTCCGGCGGTATCTGGATCGGGGCTCCGAGAGCCGTAACGCAATCGTTCCGGGTACCGATCTGAAAGCAGACATCCAACTTTCCGGTGATCGCTTTGCCGCGGTCGTCGACGAGCCGTAGAGAAGCCGGTTTCGCCGCGGCTTGGGAGGAAGCCAGAGCGAAGGCCGTTGAGAACAGCGCCGCAGCGATCCTGGAGCTCATTTCAGCCCCTGGATGGCAACCTCTCGACTCTCACGACTCTCAAGGTGGAAACAGGAGCGCCAGGAGTCGGGCACCCTGTGGGACCAGTGGAGCTTGAGGCCCAGAGGTCGCCTTGAGAAGGCATGGACGCGGTGCAGTCCAGCGCGTCGCATGAGTCACAGCTAGTTCGAGAGCACAAAGAATTGCTGAAGGCCGTGAAGCTACACGTCAAGCAGGGATAAGGGTTCGTGGGGAAGGTGAAAGAGCAATCTGTGTGACATGCCATGGCTGCTCCGGGATCAAGGACAAGGAACAAAAGCGCTCCGATCCACAGGTACCGCGACCGCATGAAGGCCATCAGGACACCTCCCTTGGCGAATTTGCTTAGAATAGCATAACTAGTGTTGTACCATTAGACGGCCCTCGACGTCAGGCGGCCGGACGGTTCCATGGAATCCATGAGCC
>JAICSG010000435.1 GCA_025937035.1 Thermoanaerobaculia bacterium
GAGGTCTGGCATCATTACGCCGGAGCCCCCCTGGAGCTGACCCTCTCGGACGGAGCCGGGCGCGCGTCCCTGCGGCTCGGGGCCGACCTCGCCGCCGGCGAACGCCCCCAGGCGGTGGTGCCGGCCGGGGTCTGGCAGTCGGCCCGGCCCCTCGGCGGCTGGGCGCTGGTGGGGTGCACCGTGGCGCCCGCCTTCGAGTTCTCCAGCTTCGAGATGGCGCCTTCCGGGTGGGACCCGGGGCCCTGAAAGGGCATCCGGACCGGTTTCGAGCGCTCCCGAAGCCGTTTTCTGGGCTGGATGACGCGTTTTGAGTCTTCCCGGACGGCCATCCAACGCTGGATGCCCTCCCGGATCACGATCCGGACCGATTTTTTGAAAACCCGGCGGCCCAGGAACGTTCCCGAACCGGCATCCAGCGTTGGATGGCCGTCCGGGAAGACTCCCGGGCCGGCATCCAACACATCCAGGGCGCCGGGTAAGCAACCCGGCCGCCCGGGGAGGGAAAAAATCCGCCGGGGAGCGTTACCGTCCCGCCGGGGTCCCCATCTTCTCGATCATCTCGAGCTGGCTGGTGTCGCCATCCTTCGCGGCGGACTCGGTCCACAGCTCGAGCTCCTCGGGGGTCATGCTCCCGACCGGCCGCAGGCGGGCGTCCTCGTAGCCCCAGAGGTGGGTGTCGATCAGGTACTGGGAGCGGGAGAGGACCGTCCCCCGGCAGAGGCGGGACTTGGCCTCGGAGGCGGGGTGGTCGGTCTCGTGCCGCAGCCGGTCGTTGAGGGTGTCGATCACCCGGGTGGGGATGAGCGCGGCGTCGCCCGGGTAGATGTAGCCGAAGAGGGTCAGGTGGGCGAGCAGCACCCGCCAGCCGCCGTTGGGCTCGAAGCGGCGCAGCAGGCGGTCCCAGTCGAGCTCGCGGGCGCGGGCGTGCAGGACGTGGGCGACGTCGGCGCCGTCGAAGCGCTCGCGCTCCATGATGAAGGACTTGGACCAGATCATCTCCTCGGCGGGGATGAGCCGGGTGGGATAGCCCAGGACCTCCTCGGCCACCGCGTTCTCGAACCACTCCTCGTCCACCCGGGCGACGCCGTTGCCGGAGCTGAAGATGATGTCCACGAAGTCCTCTCCCCGGTACCCCTTGCCCAGCCAGTGCGGGAAGGTGACCTCGGTCTTCCACCCCTTCCTCGCCAGGGCGCCGAGGGCGCTCTCGAAGTCCCCGGGGCGGACGAAGACGTCGAAGTCCTTGGTGTGGCGCTCGATGCCGGTATAGCGGGCGTAGGCGTAGGCGCCGCCGACGAGGAAGGGGACCCCGGCCTCGTCGAACGTCCGCATGGCGTCGCGGTAGATCTCCCGGGTCTCTTCGCTCAGCACGTTCTGGGGGGGGCTGGAAGTCTGGTTCGCCATTCGCATCTCCTCTGAGGCTCTGGCGCCACAGCAAGAGGCGTGCCTCTGGCATGTCTCTTGAACTCTGGCGGGGGCGAGAGGGAGGACGAGATGAAGGAACGGAACGGAACGGTGCGGATCGCCGCGCTGGGCGACGTCCACTATACGCGGACGCCGGACCCGGCCCTGCGCGATCTGCTGGCGCGGGCGGGGCGGGAGTGCGACGTCCTGCTGCTCTGCGGCGACCTCACGGACCACGGGCTGGCGGAGGAGGCGAGGGTGCTCGCCCGCGACCTCCACTCCGCGGTGAACGTGCCGGTGATCGCCGTGCTGGGCAATCACGATTTCGAGGGGGACCAGCAGGCGGAGATCACCCGGGTGCTCTGCGACGCCGGCGTGCGGATGCTGGACGGCGAGGCCACCGAGGTCCAGGGGGTGGGGTTCGCCGGGGTGAAGGGGTTCTGCGGCGGCTTCGGCCGGCGGGCCCTGGGGCCCTGGGGGGAGCGGATCATCAAGGACTTCGTCCGCGAGGCGGTGGACGAGGCGCTGAAGCTGGAGTCGGCCCTCGCCCGGCTGCGCGGCAAGCCCCGCATCGCCGTGCTCCACTACTCGCCGATCCAGGAGACGGTGGAGGGTGAGCCGGTGGAGATCTTCACCTTCCTCGGCTCCAGCCGGCTGGAGGAGCCGCTCTCCCGCTATCCGGTGGAGGCGGTCTTCCACGGCCATGCCCACCGCGGCCGGCCGGAGGGGAAGACGGCGCTGGGGGTGCCGGTCTACAACGTGAGCCTGCCGCTGCTCAAGGCGTCCCACCCCGACCAGCCGTTCCGCATCTTCGAGGTCGAGGTCCCCGTGGAGGCCGCCGTCGCCGGACCGGTTTGATACCATCCGGCCGATGCGGAGCAGCGAAGGGTTCGTATTCGTCCGGCGGGGGCTGCACCTCTACTACCACGTCCTGGGGGACGGGCCGGAGACGGTGATCATCCCCAACGCCAACTGGCTGGCGGAGCTGCTGCAGCCGCTGGCCGAGGGGCGCCGCCTGATCTTCTACGATCCCCGCAGCCGGGGGCGGTCGAGCGCGGTCACCGACGGCCGCCAGCTCAGCCTGGAGGACGACGTGGCCGACCTGGAGGCGGTGCGCCGCTATTTCGGGCTGGACAAGGCCTCCCTGCTCGGTGCCTCCTACCACGCCGCGGTGGCCGCGGCCTACGCCCTGGAGAATCCGGAGCGGGTCGACCGCGTGCTGCTGGTCTGCCCGATCACGCCGCGGCGGCCGGGGGAGTGGGAGCAGGAGCTGCCCTCCCCCGAGGAGATGACCTATCCGCCGGGCATCCCGCGCCTGGAGGAGATGCGGCGCGAGGGGATCGACCACGAGGACCCGGTGGCCTTCTGCCGCGCCTGGTTCACCTATTTCCTGCTGCCGGCCCAGATGGGGGAGCTGGCGGCGGCGGCCCGCTTCCCGCTGGAGGACATCTCCTCGTTCCCCAACGAGTGGCCGCGGCACACGATGAGCGTCTACTTCCGCCACATCGTCCCCAAGATGGAGGGCTGGGACTTCCGGCCGCGCCTCTCCGAGCTGCGCGCCCCCCTCCTGGTGATGCAGGGGACGGACGACCTGGTGCCGGTCGAGGCCTCGCGCGAGTGGGCCGCCCACGCCGCCAACGGCCGCTTCCTGGCGATCGAGGGGGCGGGATCGCACCCCTACATCGAGCGGCCGAAGGAGTTTTTCCCGGCGGCCGACACCTTCCTGCGCGGCGGATGGCCGCGGGGGTCGGAGGTGGTGGCGCGGGAGGAGTGAGGGCGAGAATCAATCCTCCTCTTGTCTCAGGAGACCTCCTCGTCGTCATGCTCGGGCCGGAGCTTCTCGCCGCGGAAGCGGGCCTTGAGCCGGCGCCAGGTATCGTAGACCCCGCCCACCCCGGCGCTGCCGCAGAGCAGGACCTCGAAGCGGGCGGTATCCCGGCACCGGGCCTCCGTGGCCAGGGCGTCGAGGACCGACTCCAGGCAGTCCTCCAGGATGGGGGTCCAGTCGGCGGCGGCGAGGTCGGCGTCGCCGGAGGTGATCTCCTCGCCGAAGCGGGCGAGGGCCTCGGGGCTCTTCTCCTCCCAGAAGGGGTACTCCAGGGCCAGGGGAAGGAGCACGGCGTTGCGCACGCGGGAGGTCAGATGGCCGATCCCCGAGCGCAGCCGCACGGGGCGGTCGCGGGGGTCGGTGAAGCGCCCCTCGGCGGCGATCCAGAGGGTGGCGTCCGGCTGCGACAGGATCTCCTGGGAGACGGCCAGAAACCGCCGGGCCCCGCGGGCCGTGCCGGGCTCGACCCCGAAGAAGCCCAGCTTCTCGAAGAGCTTGTGCTTCTGGAGGGCGGCGGCGTCGATCGGGCCAAAATGGCGCCGGTCGGGGAAGAGACGTGCCGCGAGCTGCATGCAGACCAGGGGGTCCCACCAGGAGGGGTGGTTGCAGTAGACGATCAGCGGCTTGTCGCGGATCGCCACCGGGTCGGGCCGCTGGGTCTTCGACAGGCGTACGGCGTGGAAATTCCGCGCCAGATAGCCCTCGCAATAGCGGCCGAATATCGAGAGGAGAAGGGGTGAGACCTTGGGCGTTCCTTCCATGCGGACGTCCTCCGTGAGGGGGAGCGTATGCATGACACGGACCCACACGGACGGACCCTTCCTCTGTCCGTGAAAGTCCGTGCTTCGTCCGTGTCAGTCCGTGTTGGGCTCTTCTAGCCGAGCAGGCGCTGTGCCCACCCTCGCCACCCGAAGAAGAGATTGGGCCTCTCCAGGCGGAAGAGGATCCAGCACTCCTCGTCGGGCTCGGTGAAGGGGCGGTGCTGGGTGCCGGGGGCGTAGGTGCCGTAGGCGCCGGCCTCGAAGGTGCCGTACTGGTCCTCGTAGCCGCCGGCGAGCACCAGGACGTCCTCCGGTCCGGTGTGGAGGTGGCGGGGGAAGGCGCGGCGGGCCGGCATGTGGCCCACCAGGAGATGGCTGCCCGTGAAGCGGTCGCGCGCCAGCAGGGCCATGCGGGCGCCACGCGCCAGGGGGATGCGCCAGTCGAGGCGGGGGATGGGGGGGAGCTCCCGGCGGGCCCCCTGGGGCAGGGGGATGCCGGCCAGGCGGGGGTCGTCCGGCCCGGGGCCGGGCGGCAGGGCCGCGATGCGGC
>JAICSG010000829.1 GCA_025937035.1 Thermoanaerobaculia bacterium
ATCAACGCCGCCATCCAGGAGCACGTCTTCGACAACGACAATACGCGGACCTTCCGCACCTCGCTCAACGTGCTCGGCGACGGCTTCGTCGAGGCGATCCCCGACAGCGAGTTCACCCGCATCCAGACCGCCCAGCCGGACGGGATGAGGGGGACCATCGTCCGGGTACCGGTCCTGGAGGCACCCGCCACCTCCCCGGGCACCGTCGTCACCCGGATCGCCCGCTTCGGCTGGAAGAACCAGCACGCCAGCCTGCTCTCCTTCGCGGCGGACGCCTACCTGAACGAGATGGGGATCACCAATCCCCTCTTCCCGCATGAGAACACCTCGAACGGCAATTCCGTGGCGGCGTTCGATCACGTTTCCGATCCCGAGGACGCGACGACGACGGAGCATCCATTCGGCCCGGACGTCGAGGCCTTCACCCGCTTCATGCGCTCCAGCAAGGCGCCGCCGCGCGCCGCCACCACCTCCGACACCGGAGAGGTGATCTTCGACAATATCGGCTGCGAGAATTGCCATACGGACACGATCACCACCGCGCCCGAGGGGACCTCCTTCAACGGCGGCACCTTCATCGTCACGGCGCCGCTGGCCAGCAAGACCATCCACCCCTACAGCGACTTCATGCTGCACGACATCAAGACGGGAGACGGCATCCCGCAGGCGTCGGCCACGGCCGTCCAGATCCGCACGGCGCCGCTCTGGGGCCTGCGCACCCACACCCGCCTGATGCACGACGGCCAGTCGCTCACCATTCAGGACGCCATCCTGCGCCACGCTGGTCAGGCCGCGCCCACGGTCACGGCCTTCAAGGGCCTGAACGACACCGACCGCAAGGCGCTGCTCGATTTCCTGAATTCGTTGTAATCATCTCCAGAGCCGGCCGGACGAAGTTGTCCGGCCGGTCTGGCATGGCGGCTGCAGAAGCACGATCTTGGGAGCCGGATCGGCTCCAAGGAGATCATCATGCCCTACAGCAAGCTTTCCGATCTGCCGCAGGCCCAGGTCGATCAGTACGACACGCACCAGAAGCGGGCCTTCCTCGAAGCGTTCAATCACGCCTACGAGGAGTACCACCAGGACGAGCACCGGGCCTTCGCCGTGGCCCACGCCGCGGCCCAGAAGGCGGGCCAAAAGGAGCACGAGACGAGCCACTGAGGCTGCTCATCCCTGAGCTCGCAAGAGCTCCACGATCTTCTCCTGCTTCCCCGCCTGGGCGTGCCGCAACAGCGGAATGCCGTGCGGCCCCTTGAGATCGATCACTTTAAGATCGTCCGCCAGGAAGGCGCGGACGATCTCGATCTTGCCCGTGGCGGCGGCGCAGAAGACGTCCATGCGGGCCCCCCGCGAAAGCAGGAATTCCGCGATCGGCACATTCCCCATGTGCGAGGCGCCGCCCAGGGCGGTCTCCCAGTCGCCGCCGCCCCAGTCCCAGGCGGCGTTGATCAGTGTCGGATGCAGATCGAGCATCTCGCGGACGCGGTTGAGATCGTGGTGGCCGGCGATCACGAATTCGCGCACCAGGTCGGAATCGAGACGGGGCCCGCGGTCGGGGATCGACGTCTGGGCCGAGGGCTGGGTGGGGGCTTGAGCTCCGGCGGTGGCGCTTGCGGCGAGGGCTCCGGCGGTCATGAGCAATCCTCCTTGGATCAGGTCTCTCCGGGAAAGGGTCATGGGTTTCTCCTTCCATGCCCATCCTAGAAATCCCCCCTCCACCCCCGCATCTGCCGCCCGGCCTACCCCCCGCCTATGACTTTCGGCCGATGCGGGCTCCCCCTCGCGGGCGTAAGATCCGCCCCATGACCTCGTCGCACCGCCTGCAACGCTGGGGAGGGCTCGCCGTCTGGCTCGGCGTGGGCGTGCCCATCGGGCTCCAGCGCGATCAGGTGAAACCCGGAGCTTTCGCCGTCTGGCTGGTGGCTTGGCTCCTCTTCGCCGCCGCCTTCTGGATCACCTCGGCCGGCCGGGAGCGCGCCCGGCGACTCGACCTCTCCCTGCTCGTCCTCCAGGCCGCCTGCGTGATGGCGATCGTCCTCGCACTCTGCGACGGCTTCGAGGGGGCGCTCCTGGTGCTGGTGGCCATGCAACTCGCGCCCCGGGTCTCCGGACGGACGGGGCTGCTCTGGATCGCCCTCCAGTCGCTCCTGCTGGGGATCGCGATCACGATCCACTGGTCCCTACGGCCGGCGCTGATGCTCGTGCCTCCCTATCTCGGATTCCAGATCCTGGTCTTCCTCGCCATCGAGGCGCTCCACCGCGAGGCGCGCGCCAACGCCGAGCTGCGGGCCGCCCGCGAGATCCTCGCCCACGGCAGCCGTGTGGCCGAACGGCTGCGCATCGCCCGCGAGCTCCACGACGCCGTGGGGCACCGTCTGGTGGCCCTGAGCCTCAACCTGGAGCGGGCCGGGCATCAGGCCGAGGAGGAAAACCGCGAAGCCATCGCCATGGCCCAGTCGCTCACCCGGCGCCTGCTCACCGACATCGGCGAGATCGTGGACACCCTCGGCCGCGCCGAACGGCTCGACCTCCGGCGCTCGCTGGAAGGGATGATCGAGGAGATCCCGCGCCCGCGGGTCCATCTCGGACTGCCCGCGGGGCTGGTAGTGGAAGATCCGGAGCTGGCCCATCTCCTCCTGCGCTGCTGC
>JAICSG010000151.1 GCA_025937035.1 Thermoanaerobaculia bacterium
CCCCGCCGCCACCGAAGTCGCCGCCGCCACCGAAGTCGCGGTCGCCGCCGCCGTAGCCGCCGCGGCCCCCACCGCCACCGCCGCCATAGCCGCCCCGGCCGCCGCCACCGCCACCCGCGTAGCCACCGCCGGCGTAGCCGCCGGGGCGCGGGCCGCCGGGGGTGCGCTCGCGGGCCTCGTTGACGTTGAGGTTGCGTCCCTGGAAATCGTAGCCGTTGAACTGCTGGATCGCCTTCTGCGCCTCTTCGTCGGTGCTCATCTCGACGAAGCCGAAGCCGCGGGAGCGGCCGGTGGCGCGATCCATCATGACCGTCGCCGAGTCACAGGTGCCCGCCTGGCTGAACAGCGTGCGCAGATCGTCGTCGTTGGTCTTGAAGTTCAAATTGCCTACGAAAAGCTTCTTACCCATGTTCTCTGTCGCTCCTGGCCTCCCCGAGGCCGTCGTTTTTCAGTGAGCCGACCCTCTCCGCCGGCGGTCACGTTCTAGGGCGGTGGGTCTCTGGCCGCGCAGCGACAAAGACGGACGCCTCCCTGTCTCAGGACTCACAAAGATAGCAGAGCGGGCAAGCGGCCGCAAACGCCCCCCTCCTCACGGACATCCCTCAAAGGCGTAGGTGTCGGTCACCGCCTGGGGCGAGACTCCCTGGGGATTGAAATAGACCCGTGTCTGCCCCGTGCCGGTGTCGGTCACCGTGAGCAGGTACTGGAGGTTGGTGGCGGGGCCGAGGAAGACCCAGTGGTGGCCGTTCTCGGAGCAGCCATCGAGCACCTTGACCAGCAGCTCCAGGCTGTCCGGCGAGACGAACCAGAGGAGCCCGGAATTGCCGGCGGGGACCGGCTGGACCGAGGCCACGCCGGAGCGGCCGTCCGCGGCCTTCCATTCGGCCCGGGCGCGGAAGCGGCCGGCCACGCAGAGGGTCTGGGCGTCGGGCACGCAGGGGCCCGGCACGGCGGTGGTGGTGGCCTCCGCCTCGTTGGAGTATTCGGAGAAGGCACCCGCGCGGGCCGCGCGGACCCGGAAGACGTAGGCGCTCGCCGGCTGGAGCCCCTGCACCAGGGCGCCCCGGGAGGCGCCCGGCACCGCGCCCACGTCCTCGAAGGTGCCGTCGAGGGTGCGCAGCTCCACCCGTACCTCGGTCCCCGCCACCGCGCGGGCCCCCCAGGTGAGCTTCACCTCGGTCGGCGTCAGCACCACCGCGGCGAGGCGGTTGGGGGGCGAAGGCGCGGTCTGCGCTCCGGCGGGCAGGGCGAGGAGCGCGGCGAGGGCGAGCCCTCTCGACAGGAGGCGTCCGATCATCTCGTCTCCACTGAAACGAATCGCGGTACAGTGGCACTTCCGGGGGAAGGGCTGGGCCGATTCTATACCGTCTCTCGCCGGGCCCTGCCCGCACGGCATGGTAAAATCACCACGACCCCACCGGCCCGCGTCCGGAGCCCCCTCGCCCCCTGGAGAAGCAATGTCCCCCAAGCTCAGCAGCACCCGGAAATCTCTCCTCGTCCTGTCGGCTCTCGTGAGCCTGGCTCTGCCGTCCGCCGCCGGAGCCGCCCGCCCCGTCCAGACGCCACCCCCGGCGGCGCCTCCCGCGGTGGCGGCCCCCTGGGAAGGCGCCCCGTTCACCGCCGACGCCGGCGCGGTCGCCCTCGCCGCCGCCAAGGTCAAGGGAGAAGAGGATGACGACGTGGTGGTGCTGCTGATGGAGGTGAGCTACGGCTACGACGAGGCCGGGCGCGAGACCTACAGCCAGCGCCTGGTCTACCGCATCCTCAACGCCAACGCCCACGAGAGCTGGTCGACCGTCGAGGAGGGGTGGGAGCCCTGGCACCAGGCGCGGCCGGAGATCCGGGCCCGCGTGATCACCCCCGACGGCGCCGAGCACCCGCTCGACCCCTCGACGATCAGCGAGAGCAGCGCCACCCGCGACGCGCCGGACATGTTCGACGACGGCCGCCTGCTGCGCGCCCCGCTGCCCGCCACCCGCCCCGGCGCCGTGGTCGAGCAGCAGGTGACGGTGCGCGACACCGCCCCCTTCTTCGACGGCGGCGTGGTGCGGCTGCACACCCTCGATCCCGGCATGCCCGTGCTGCACGCCCGGGTAACCCTGGAGGCGCCGGCCGCGATGCCCCTGCGCTGGGTGCTCCGCGGCGTCCCCGGCATCTCCCCCCGCGACGAGACCGTCCAGGGGCGCCGCCGGCTGACCTTCGACGCCCGCAACCTCCAGCCGGCGGACGATCCCGAGCCCGGCCTGCCGTCCGACGTGCCGCGCGCCGCCTACGTCGCCTTCTCCACCGGCCGGTCCTGGGCCGACCTCGCCCGCCGCTACTCGGAGATCGTCGACCGGACGATCCACGGCCAGGACGTCAACGCCTTCCTGCGCTCGGCGGCGGGCGGCGCCGCCCCGTCGCAGCTCGAGACCATCAACCGCATCCTGGCCCGGATGAGCGACGAGGTCCGCTACACGGGCATGGAGCTGGGCGAGGGGGGGCTGATCCCCCGCACCCCGGCCGAGACCCTGAAGCGCCGGTTCGGCGACTGCAAGGACCAGGCGGTGCTGCTCACCGCCCTGCTGCGCGCCGCGGACATCCCGGCCTACGTGGCCCTGCTCAACGCCGGCGAGGACGATCCGGACGTCGAGGAGTCGCTCCCCGGCTTCGGCCTGTTCAATCACGCGATCGTGATCGTGCCCGGCGCGCCGGCGCTGTGGATCGATCCCACCGACCCCTACGCCCGCGCCGGCGAGCTGCCGACCGCGGACCAGGGGCGGCTCGCCCTGGTGGCCAGCCCCACGGCGACCGGCCTCACGCGCACCCCCGAGGCCACCTCCGCCGACAACCGGGTGATCGAGACCCGCGAGGTCTTCCTGGCCGACCTCGGCCCCTCGCGCATCGTCGAGACCAGCGAGTACCAGGGGGCGATCGAGCACGACGTGCGCGCCGCCTACGCCCTCCAGGACGGCCCGACCATGCGCCAGGCGCTCAAGGAGTACGCCGTCTCCGCCTATCTGGCCGAGGACCTCGCGGCGGTCGACCACTCGAAGCCGGCCGACCTCTCGGCGCCGATGCGCCTGCGGATCGAGGTCAAGAACGCCCGCCGCGGCTTCACCGACGAGCGCAACGCCGCGGTGGGGGTGAGCGCGGCGGCGCTGCTGAGCCGCCTGCCGGACGAATTCACCGCCAGCGACGAGGAGGAGAGCGGGCCGCGCCAGGCCGACTACGTGTTCCGGCGGCCGCTGACGGCCGAGATCCGCTATCGCATCGTGCCCCCCGTGGGCTACGCCCCCGAGCCGCTGCCGGCCGCGCGGGTGCGCAAGCTGGGCACCGCCACCCTTTCGGAGGAGTACGCCAAGGGGGACGGCAACGTGGTCACCGCCACCTTCCGGCTCGACACCGGCAAGCGCCGCCTCTCGCCCAAGGAATTCGCCGCCCTGCGCGCGGCGGCCCGCGAGGCGGCCGACGACAAGGTCTCCCTCCTGCTCTTCGATCAGGTGGGCGAGGCCTACCTCGACGCCGGCAAGGTGCCCGAGGCGCTCGCCGAGCTCCGCCGCCTGGCCGCCCTGGAGCCGAAGAAGGCCCTCCCCCGCACCCGCATCGCGCGGGCCCTGCTCGCCGGCGGCATGGGGGAGGCGGCGCGCGAGGAGGCCCGCCAGGCGGTCAAGATGGAGCCGAAGCTGGCCCCCGCCTACCGCCACCTGGGCTGGATCCTGGAGCATGACGAGCTCGGCCGCCGCTTCGGCCCCGGCTTCGACCGCGCGGGCGCCCTCGCCGCCCTCCGCAAGGCCCGGGAGCTCGACCCCAAGGACCAGGCCGCCCGCGCCGAGCTCGCCATCCTGCTGGAGCACGACGCCGAAGGGGTGCGCTACAGCCCGCGGGCCGACCTCGGCGCCGCCATCGACGAGTACAAGGCGCTCAAGAAGGACCTCGGGGCGAAGACGGTCGACGAGAATCTTTTGATTGCCCTGGTGCGCGCCGGCCGCTTCCCCGAGGCCAAGGAGCTGGCGGCCAGGATGAAGGACTCGCAGACCGGCTCCGTCCTCTCGCTGACCGCCATCGCCGCCACCGACGGCGTCGAGGCCGCCGTGCGCGAGGGGGAGCACGCCTTCAGCGACGACAAGGCCCGCGCCGCGGCCCTGCAGTCGGCGGCGCAGAACCTGACGCTCGCCCGCCGCTACCCCGAGGCCGCGGCCCTCATGGAGCGGGCCAGCCGGCAGTCCGACAACGCCGCCGCCCTGCTCTCCACCGCCGAGCTCCTGCGCAAGGCCCGGCGGCACGAGGAGATCCCCCTCCCCGCGGGCCAGCCGTCGACCCCGGTCCGCCGGCTGCTGCTGCTGAGCACCGCCGAAAAGGTCGAGGTCAAACAGGTGGCGACGCTCTTCTCCCGCGACATCGCCCCCGAGGTCCTCAAGCTGAGCGACGCGGAGGCCCAGCGGCTGTTCGACGCCGGGTTCGGCCCGGCCCGCCGCAAGCTCACCTCGCAGCAGGTGCCGGTCGACACGGCGATCGACCTCGCCTTCGGCGGCCTGCGCGAGTCGGTGAGCGGCGACGACGCCACGGGCTACCGCGTGGCCCTCGGCTTCTCCGCCGACAAGAGCAGCGACGCCGACTTCACGGCCTACGTCGTGCGCGAGGGGGGCGAGTACCGGGTCGCGGCCTTGAGCACCTCCGTCTCGATGCTCGGCGAAGAGGCCCTCCGCCGCCTCCAGCGGGGCGATCTCGCCGGCGCGCGGCAGTGGCTGGTCTGGGCGCGCGAGGAGATCGGCGACGACGAGGGCAACGCCGACCCCATCCCCCGCAACCCCTTCCTGGCCCTGTGGGCCAAGGGCGGCCCCGGGACGGCCGGCGCCGAGGAGATCCGCTGCGCCGCCTCCCTCCTGCTCAAGGCCCCCGAGAGCACGCAGGCGCTGCCGGTCCTCCACGCCTGCCGCGACGCCGCCGGCGATCCCGCCCGCCGCAACGCCTTCGACGTGGCGCTCGCCCGCGTCGACCTGAAGGCGTCGCGCGCCGCCGAGGCGGCGGAGATCTCCGGCCGGCTGCTCGCCTCGGCTCCGGGCTCGGAGCACGCCGAGACGCTCCATCTCGCCGTCCTGCTGGCCCAGGACCGCTGGGACGAGGTCCGCGCGCTGGCCGAGAAACGGCTCCAGCGCTCACCGGACGATCCCGAGGCCCTCCAGCTGCTCACCGATGCCGCCCTCCAGGCCGGGGACCTCGACCAGGCGGAGACCCGCCTGCGGCGGATCATCAAGTCCGGCAAGGCCACGGCCAACAGCTACAACGAGCTCGCCTGGCTGCTGCTGGAGAAGGGCCGGGTGGACGACGAGGCGCTCGACCTCGGCCAGCGCGCCGCCACCCTCTCCGAGTACCAGGCCGCCGCCTACCTGCACACCCTGGCCTCCCTCTACGCCGAGAAGGGGCGCACGGCGGAGGCCTACCGCATCCTCGTGCAGTCGCTCGACGCGCGGGCCAACGAGACCGCCGGCCCGGACGACTGGTACGTCTTCGGCCGCCTCGCCGAGCAGTACGGATTACCCGACGTGGCGCGCAAGTACTACAAGCGCGTGCCCGCGCCCAAGAGCCCGGCCGAAGAGCCGATGTCCACCCACGCCCTCGCCGCCCGCCGCCTGGCGGCGCTGGACGGCGAGAAGAAGGCGCAGACCCGGGCGACGCTGTAGGGCCGGGCTGGCCCCATCCTTGCTACTCCTCGCGGACGGCGCTGGTGCGCCTGCCGTTCTAACTGTGCCCCGAGGAGAGAAAGCGATGCTGTCCGACCCGCCAGCCCCCGCCCGCTCGCTCGCTACGCTCGACGCCTCCGCCGTCCCGCTGGCTTCAGGCCGGCCGCTGGCCATCCCCGAGGGATGGACCGCCGCCGCGAGCCGGGCGCTCACCGCGCTGTTCCTGCTGGTCGTCCTCGAAGCGCTGTATACAGTCCCCAAGAACATGTGGGATCTCGCCGTGGGAGGCCGGGAAGGGATCGGCATCCTGCTCGGCCTGGGCTTCGCCGCCGCCGCCGCCGCGATCCTCTGGAGCGTCCGCTACCGGCTGGCGGCCGGGGCCCAGGCGGTGGGGGACCGCCTCGCGGCCGTCCCCGTCCGGCTCTGGCTCCTCCTGGTGATCGGGATCGGGCTCGCCCTGCGGCTCGCCTGGGTGATTCTCTTCCCCGCGCCGTTCACGTCGGACGGCCTCGCCTACTACGACCTGGCCAAGCGCCTGGCCCACGGCCTCAGCTACCAGACCCCGTTCAACGAATGGGCCGAGTGGCCGCCGGGCTATCCGTTCATCCTCTTCGTCTTCTTCCGGCTCCTCGGCGTGGGCCCCTGGGCGGTGAACGCCGCCAACTTCCTGCTGTTCGCCGGCTCGGTGCTGGCGGTCTACCCCCTCGCCCGCCGCCTCGGCGAGGCGACCGCGCGCCTGGCCACGCTCCTCCTGGCCCTCTGGCCGAACCTGATCGCCTCGGCCGGCGCCGCGACCAAGGAGATGGTGATCATCTTCCTGATCCCCGTCCTGCTGCTGCTCTACCTGCGGGCCAACGAGGAGTCCTCGCCGGGACGGGCGGCGGCGATGCGGCTGGTGGCGGGCATGGTGCTGGGCTACAACACCCTGACCCAGCCCGGCATCCTGCTGCTGGCCGTGGCCTTCGCCGCCTACGAGCTGCTGCTGCGCACCCCCCTGCTCCGGGCCGCGGGGCGCCTGATCCTTCTCGGCGCCGGCATGCTCCTGGTCATCCTCCCCTGGACCTACCGGAACTACCGGGTGCTGCACACCCCGGTGCTGGTCACGAGCTGCGGCGGCGACGTCCTCTACCGCGCCAACAATCCGTTGGCGAACGGCGGATGGATCGCCAACGGCGAGCGCCCGCTGAAGCAGTACGACGAGCTGACGCGCAGCCGGCTGGGCTACCAGTGGGCCAAGGAGTGGATCCGCGCCAACCCGGACAAGTTCCTGCTCCTCTCGCTCAAGAAGCAGGTCCTCTTCCTGGGGGACGACGCCGTGGGCTTCTACGAGACCCTGAAGCGGGGGCTGGGCATCGACGGCAAGCTCTATGCCCTGGCGAAGCTCGGCTCGAACGCCTACTGGATCGGCCTCTGGGCCCTGGTGCTCACCGCCTTCCTCCTGCGCTGGCCCACGGACTGGCACCGGCGCCCCGAGGTGCTGCTCTTCCTGCTGACGATCCTCTACTTCCTGGCGATCGACAGCGTCTTCGAGAGCGGCGCCCGGCACCACATGCCGCTGGCCGGGCTGGTGGCGATCCTGGCGGCCTCGCTGGCGGAGGCGCTGCCCCAGCGGCCGGCCGCCGCCGCGCCACGGCCGTGAGATCCGGGGGGTATCATCCCCCCGGATGAACGTCCTCGGCCTCTCCGCCTTCTTCCATGAATCCGCCTGCTGTCTGCTCCAGGACGGCAGGCTGGTGGCGGCGGTGGAGGAGGAGCGGCTCTCGCGCGTCAAGCACGACCCGCGGCTGCCGGTCTCCGCTTTCCGCTACTGCCTCCAGGCGGGAGGGATCGGCATCACCGACCTCGACGCCGTCGCCTACTACGAGTCGCCCCTCAAGAAGCTCTCCCGGCAGCTCTGGGCGGGCATCCCCGAAGGCGCGTCGCCGGATCTGCCGTGGCTCGATCCGGGGGCTCCGGAGCGGGCGATCCGCGAGGGGCTCGGGTGGGAAGGGCCACTCCTTTTTTTCGATCACCACCGCTCGCACGCCGCCAGCGCTTTTCTCCTTTCGGATTTTCCCGAGGCCGCCCTGCTGACCGTGGACGGCGTGGGCGAGTGGGCCACCACCAGCTACGGCCGCGGACGCGGCGCCGAGGTCGAGCTGCTCGAGGAGGTCGATTTTCCCCATTCCCTGGGCCTCCTCTATGCCACGCTCACCTCCTACCTCGGCTTCGAGGTCAACGACGGCGAGTACAAGGTGATGGGCCTCGCCCCCTACGGCGAGCCGCGCTATATCGATCAGATGCGCCGGCTGGTCTCCCCCAGCCCGGATGGGCAGTACCGGCTGGACCTCGACTATTTCGATTTCATCCGCGGCCGGCGGATGTATTCGGACGCCCTCCCCCGCCTCTTCGGCGAGCCGCCGCGCCGTCCCGAGTCCGACATCACCCGATTTCATCAGGACGTGGC
>JAICSG010000773.1 GCA_025937035.1 Thermoanaerobaculia bacterium
GATGGCGGGAGCTTCGAGCCGGCCTCGGAGATGCTCGGCCGCATCAGCACCGAGCGCCTGGGCGCGGCGGGCGGCATGGAGGGCGTGGGGGTGAGGCCGGAGGAGGCCAACGAGCGCATTCTGGCCGCCATCCGCCAGGCCTGCTGGGGAGCGGGGGAGATGACCCGCGACGAGCTGATCCGCAAGGTGGCCGTCCGCCTGGGCAGCCCGCGCTTCGGCAAGAGCTTCCGCGCCCGGCTGGAGACCCACATCGAAGTGGCGACCGCGCGGCGGATCGTCGCCGTCAAGGACGATCTGCTGACCGGCGCCACACCGACGTTCGGCCGCTATGACTACGTCTTCCTGATGGAGACCGTCCGGCAGCTCGCGGGCCGCGGCGTCGAGGTCGAGAAGGACGAGATCGTCCGCGCCGTGGCGGCCTGGCTCGGCTACGGCCAGGTGACGCCGGCGATCCGCGAGCGGATGGACCGCGTCTTCCTGTGGGCGGCCCAGGAGAGGAGGCTGGAGGTTCGGGACGGCCGGATCGTGGTGCTCTAGGGCTTGAGCCACTCGAACAGGTCGTAGTGCTCGCGGGTCATGCCGAGCCGCTCGTAGACCCGCTGCGCGGCGGCGTTGCGCTTCTCGACATAGAGGCGGATCCCCTTGAGGTCCGGGGAGTCGTCCACCTGCCGTTTCAGACGCTCGTAGAGGGCGCGGTAGACCCCCCGGCCGCGCTCCTCGGAGACGACATAGACCGACTGGACCCAGAGGATGACGCCGTTGCGCCAGTCGCTCCACTCGAAGGTGGTGAGCAGGCAGCCGATCGTTTTATCGCCACGCTCGGCGATCCAGTAGCGCCCCTTGCCCGGATCGGCGAAGACGGCCGCCACGCCGCGGCTCATGGTCTCGGGGTCGAGCCCCAACTCCTCGGTCTCGTGGGCCATCCGGAGCTGGAAATCGACGATCGCCGCCGCGTCGGCCGGCTCGCCGGGGCGGATCGTGAGCCCCCCATCAGTCATGCAGGGACTCTATCAGGAGCTCCTCGACCTCGGGGGGGAGCGGCTCTTCGGGGAGCTGCCGCACCACCCGCACCGCGGCCGTGACCTCGTCGAGGAGCCGCCGGCACTCCGCGCAGCCGGCCAGGTGCTCGTCGATCCGCTCGGCCCGGTCGAGGCTCAGCCGGCCGTCGAGGTGCTCGCTGAGGTCCGCCAGCACCTCGCCGCAGTGGAGGCCGGCGACGATCTGCTCATCCTGCACCGGCGCCCTCCTTGAGGCGGGCCAGAAGCCGCAGCCGGGCCCGGTGCAGGCGGGTGCGGACGGCGGCGTCCGGGAGCCCGGTGACCCGCGCGGCCTCGTCCACGGTGAGGTACTCGCGGTCGCAGAGGGTAAGGATCTCGCGGTCCTCCGGCGGCAACGCCGCGAAGGCGGCCTCGACGGCGGGGCCGCTCTCGTCGACCGCTCCGTCCTCGCCGGATTGCCAGCCCGCCGCCCGCGCCAGCTCGCGCAGAGAGGTGAGGTCGGTCTCGCGAGAGCCTGGATGGCGGCGGTCGATCGTCTGCCGGGCCAGCGAGAGGAGCCAGGGGCGGGCGGAGGTCTCGTCGCGATGGCGGGAGGCGGCGCGGCGGGCGGCCAGGAAGGTCTCGCGGAGGATCTCCACGGCGTCGCCGTCCACCGGCGCCGCGGCGCGCGCGAAGCGGTAGACCGCCGCCTGATGCCGCCGCACGAGGCGGTCGAAGGCGGAAGGATCACCGGCCGCGATGCGGCCGATCAACGTCTCGTCGCTGACCCTGGCGTCGTCTGCGATCACAGGAGACCTCTGCGCTGGAACGCAGAGATCTTACACCCTCAGATCACGATCCGGCCGTAGCGGGCGAGCAGGATCGAGTAGGCGCCGAAGGCGATCAGCCCCACGGCGACCAGGGCGAGCAGGATCGTTCCGTGCGGCTGGCCGGCGAGCGCCGTGAGCGCCCCGCCCAGGCCGCGCGCCTGGCTGGGATCGAACCGCAGGGCGGCCTGGATCAGGAACCAGCCCGAGATCAGGAAGACCACGCCGCGGGCGATCAGCCCCAGCTTGCCGCTGTTGAGGGCCACCTTGCGCTCGGTCTCGTCCATCTCCTGGAGCCGGATCTCCTTCTTGAACCGCTCGGTCCAGCCGCGCCTGATCTGGAAGAGGCCGCCGGCGATCACCCCGATCCCCACCGCGGCCACCAGCCAGCGGCCGAACGGCTCGCTCATCAGCTTCGCCGTCCAGGCCTGATAGGCGTGCCCGCCTCCGGCTCCGGCGTCGCGCGCGCCGAGGGCGATCCGCACGGCGGCCCAGGCGAGACCGCCGTAGATCAGGCCGCTGCCGATCCGGCCCACCCGGTGGGCCAGCCCCTTGAGGTCGTTCGGCTTGTGCTCGGGGTTGAGGAGCCCCTGGACGATCCGCCAGAGGGCATAGCCGGCCAGCCCGATGGCCACGGCCCAGAGGAGCGCCGTGCTCCGCCCGGCCATCTCCTGGAGAGCGCCGCGGGTGTCGGTGGGCCGGGAGCGGGCGCCGAAGGCCGTCTCCACGGCCAGGAAGCCCACGAGGGCGTAAACGGCCCCCCGGGCGGCGTAGCCGGCGCGGGCCAGCCGCTCCATCCAGGGGCGGCGAAGCGCGGTCCGGGCCGTGGTCTCAAATTGCCGGCCCGTCTGCGCGAAGGTGCTGCTGGTGGTTGCGCGTGCCATGCTCGCTCCTCCTTGGCAGGAGGTATAGAGCAAGGCGAATGCCAGCCATCTATTTCAGGTTCGTCTCAAACAGCCTGAAGATCCGCCGGTACTCGTCCAGCCAGCTCGTGGGCTGCACGAAGCCGTGGTCCTCGACAGGATAGACGGCCAGCTCGAAATTCTCCTTCTTCAGCTCGATCAGCTTCTGGACCATC
>JAICSG010001079.1 GCA_025937035.1 Thermoanaerobaculia bacterium
CTGCCCGACGGGGCCGCCGCCGCAGATGGCGAGCACGGGGGCGGCGGCCATGACCTCGAGAAAGACCTCGGCCATGCCGCCGCAGACCATGCCGGTGGGCTCGCCCTTCGTGGCCTCCTCGGTCAGGTAGTACCGCTTGACCTCGGAGGCGTCCACGCCAGCCCCGCTTTTCAATTTTTCCAGGGCGTCCGTCTTGACCAGGGCCTCGAACGCGCCGCCGCCCAGGTTGCCCACGAACGTGCCGTCGGGCCGCGCCAGAAGCTTCCACCCGATCTTGCCGGGGGTCGAGCCCTCGGCGCGCACGATCTGGCACAGCACCACACGCGCATACGTCTGCAAGGAGCGTTCCGTCTCCGCGAGGACTTCGGGCGGGGCGGCGGTAACCATGAGAGCAGGATAGCAGAGGGGTCAAGAGCGGCGGCGGTTTCGGAGCGGCCTCTCTACCGCTCCTCCGTCAGCCCGATCCCCCGCTTGACCGCGAACCAAGCGTTCCGCAGCTTCCAGAACCGGCTGGCCTCCATGGCCTGGATGCGGGCGCGGAGGGCCTCGGCCTCGGCGGCGGCGCGGGCCTTCTCCTCGTCGCGAAGGGCCTGGGTGTGGAGCAGCTCGTGGTAGAGCCGCTCGCCGTCCTGCCGGGAGCCGGCGAGGAGGGCCGATTCGATCGCGCCGGCCCAGAGGGGCTGGGGGCGGCCCCGGCCGTCCACCACCCGCAGGAGCAGGACGGCGGCGGTGCGGGAGGCGCCGGCCGGCAAGAGGCAGGAGAGATTCCAGCCGGAGCGCAGGTGGCGCTCGTCCCCCAGAAAGGCGGCGACGTCCGGGCGGGGCTCCAGCTCCGAGACCGCGGCCAGCCGCTCGCCGTCGAGCACCGCCTCGACAGCCCGGAGGACCCCCGAGCGCGCGGCCACCCAGCCGCCGAGGTCCAGCCGCCGCCCCCCCTCGGCCAGCCGGGCCCGTTCGAGGAAGAGCTGCGGCTCCCCCTGGAAATCCAGGCCGGCGAAATCGACTCCCCCCTCGGGCAGCGCCAGGTAGAGATCCTGGAAGTTGCAGAGCCCCCGCTCGATGCGATGGAGCGAGGCGCCGGGGCCGATCGCGCGATCCAGAGCCGAACGGACGAATTCCTCCGTCACCCAGGTCGAGCCGTAGTCGCTCTTGGCGAGCGAGCCGCTCTCGCTGGTCTCCTGGAAGTGGATTCCGCTCTCCGGCATGGGGACGCCCGGCGGCAGCACCTCGGGGGAGTGGGCGCTGAAGGCGAGCATCCCGCCCGGCGCCAGCAGCCCCAGGAGCACCCGCAGCCAGGCCACGAAGCGCTCCTCGGGGAGATGGGTGAAGAGCGAGGTGACCAGGATGGCGTCGAAGCGCTCGGCGCAGACGAAATCCTCCGGCCGGATCGCCGAGACGATCCCATGCACCCCCAGCCGCTCCTCCTGGAACCGGACGCCGTCGGCGTAGACGTCCGCCACCCAGACGCGCTCCGGGGGGAGGTCGCGCACCAGGAAGCGGGTCACCCGCCCATAGCCGGAGGCGAAGTCGAGGAGCTTCCCCATCCTATCTTCTCTCCAAGGGGGGGGACCGAAGCGCCAGCGCAGCACCTGGCCCAGGGAGTCGGCGATGCTGGCGCCGGAGCGGAAGTAGCCGAAGAGGGCCCGGTCGCGGTCCCCCGCGAAGGAATCGACCAGGAAGCCGAGCATCTCGTCGCGGGCGTCGATGGCCAGCTCGAGCGTCCCCGGGGCGATCCCGAGATCGCTCAGCAGGGCTGCGACCAGCGGGCTGGTCTCGTCGGGATGGAAGGCCAGGGGCATGATGGGACAGCGTCTCAGAGGCTGCCCATTCTATGCGGAAAATTAGCAGGATAAGATCGGCGCCATGCTCAAGCGCCTGTTCGTGGGATTGC
>JAICSG010001217.1 GCA_025937035.1 Thermoanaerobaculia bacterium
AGGCAACATGAGGAAAACAGCCGTTAAGAAGCTGGCACTTAGCAAGGAAACCCTAGACAGTCTTGAGGCTGGCAAACTGATCGCAGTAGTAGGAGAGGGACCCTCCGGCAACTTCTCATGTGGCCCTACGTGGTGCAACGGATGTCCGATTGGTGTCTAACTAGAAGCCTCTAGTTGGGCAGATGCCTTGTGTGAGCCGGCCGACTGTACCCGTCGAGAAGGTCTTGTCGGCGGGGTCGTGGCCGGCTCACTGCTGTGCTCTTCTGGAAATCCTTCCCTGAAAGGAAACGTACGTCCCCTCTGCAAGAACCCGCTGCCCTGACGGGGCTATTCATCGTGGAGGGATGTCACCTGAGGTAGGCCGGTCGCCGTGCTAAACTCCCCGCCCGTGAGCCGCGCCGTCGAGGAGAGGAACCGCCGGATGCTCCGCGCGCGCGACGCGATGGATCGCGGCTACGCCCAGCCGCTCGACATCCCCACGCTGGCCCGGATCGCCTGCGTCTCCGAGGCGCACTTCATCCGGACCTTCCGGGCGACCTTCGGCGAGACGCCGCACCGCTACCTCCAGCGCCGCCGGGTCGAGCGCTCGATGTTCCTGCTGCGCGAGAGCGACCGCAGCGTCACCGACATCTGCTTCGACGTCGGCTTCACCAGCCTCGGCACGTTCAGCCGTACCTTCCGCGAGATCGTCGGCCAGTCGCCAATCGCGTACCGCCGGAGCAATGCGCCGGTGCCGGGCGCGGTCCCCACCTGCTTCACGATGGCTTGGGCGCGGCCGAGCAGTTTTGGAGAAGACGGCCGGTGAGCGCCCCAGGTAAAGTCGGGGCCATGGACACGAAAAACTTCAACGCGATCACCCACGCACACGTCTGGGTCCTCGATCACCAGGAGGCGCTCGACTTCTACGTCGGAAAGCTCGGGCTGGAGGTCAAGGCCGATTACACCCGCGGCGGCTTCCGCTGGCTGACCGTCGGCATCCCCGGCGAGCCAGTCCCCGAGATCGTGCTCGACGTCCCTGGCCCGCCGGTGATGGACGAGAAGACCGCCGAGCAGGTCCGGGAGCTCGTCACGAAGGGGGCCACCGGGGTCGTCATGGTGCTCCGCACCGACGACTGCTTCGGCTTGTACGAGCGGCTCCGCGCCAAGGGCGTCGAGTTTACGCAGGAGGCGACCGACCACGGCTACGGGGTCGACTGCGGCCTGCGCGACCCGTTCGGCAACCAGATCCGCATCCTGCAGCCGAAGAGCTGGCAGGGCTAGCGCTCCGTTGTTCCCGAGGGGTAGCTCAGGGCCGCGCGGGGCGGGCGAGCAAGATCCGTGAAACAGAGAAGAGAGAGGGAAAGACCGAGATGCCAAGCGCAAAGGACATGGAAGCGAAGCAACGTGAAGAGCTGCTCGGGGCCTTGAAGGCCCGCTTTGAGAAGAACATGAACCGCCATAAAGGCCTGGAATGGGCGAAAGTACAAGCCAGGCTGGAGGCCAATACTGAAAAGCACTGGTCGCTCCATGAAATGGAGAGGACAGGTGGCGAGCCGTATGTCGACGGCCCGGATAATAAGACGGGCGACTACATAATTAAT